>DOMR01000176.1:0-15985 GCA_003509845.1 Chitinophagaceae bacterium
AGTGAGTGCTGGCAGTCTTGGCGAGGCCACAAATCCTTTCAACGAAGTTGAAAGGATTTTTTATTAAAGAATAAATCAGGTTTTTTTAAAATCCTTTTTTATGTGGCGTTTGTAAAATGGCTCTTCCTGATAACACCTTATTTCTTGCGATTAAACAAGCACCTAGAAAACCGGCTTTCTCTCCGAGTTTAGAAATTTTTAATTGTGTATCAGTGTTAACTAAACTTAGAGAGTACTTATTTATAGCGCTTTTGACGGGTAATCCAAGGTAGTCTTCTGTTTCAGATAATGTTCCACCTAAGATAATTAATTCAGGATTGAAAATATTAATTAGCGTTGCCAAGCCTCTTCCTAATTTTTCTCCAATTTCAGCGAGTAATTCTATGCATAATGTATCCTCAAGCTTAGCAGCTTGAATGATGTCGGTTAATGTAATATCTGCAATATTCTTATGTTTTTTCAATAACGATGTTGTTGAACCATCTTTAATTTTTTCATGAAGTAATCTTATAATTGCTGAACCAGATGCTTCCGTCTCTAAACAACCCTTTTTCCCACAATGACATATTATTTCATTATTAAAAATCGGGATATGACCAAATTCACCACTAAAGCCAGATTTACCATAGTAAATTTTTCCATCAATTAATATGCCCATCCCAATGCCGTAGTCAACATTGACAAAAAGTACATTCTTTTCATTGGTAATATCTCCAACATAAAATTCGCCTAGTGCCATAGCTCTTGAATCATTTTCAAGGAAGGTTCTTATGCCTATTTGATTTTCAATATAAGATGAAAGTGGTTCTTCTTGAAAATGAAAAAAACTATATGAGTAACCATTGACATTATTAATTCTTCCAGATAGGTTTATTCCCATTGATAATATCTTATCTTTTTTAATTTTGGTAGGAAGATCTTTGATAAAATTTCGAATGATTAATATTAGCTTTTGCAGTGATTCAGGCGTGTTTTCTAATCTAAAAGCAATTCTATTTTTTTGAGTGACTAATTGTTTTTTAAAATTCAGTAAACCTATATTGATATAATATTTTTTAACATCTACGCCCAAAAAAAAGCAAGCATCAGGCACTAATCCATACATATTTGCTTTTCGACCACCTGTAGATTCAACCTTACCTTCGTCCTTAATTAATTCGTTTTTTATCAGTTCATTAATCAAACTAGTTGTCTTTGGGACACTAATATTTAGTTCTTTACTCAATTCGGTAATAGAACTAGTATCAACCTTATCTAAAAAGTTAAATATAATTTTCTTTAATTCTTTGTTTTTAAGGGCGACTCCTGAGGACTGATTCTCATCAAAAACATCTGAAAATAATTGGGATTTCGTCATATTTTAAAAATAATACATCTTCCTTGTTTTATTCATATTTTCTTTCTATTTAGTAAAAAAAATTAATAAGTTTGCCTATAATATTAAAAAATATAATAATTTAGACCTCTAATAATCATAAATACTTGATAAAATTGTATGGATACACCTCATATTTCAATATCGAATGATCAAATTATGCGATCATTCGCAATGCAATACCATGATGAATTGACTAAAAACATTCTTCCATTTTGGTTAAATCATAGCATAGACCATACCTATGGTGGTTTTTTTACCTCTTTAGATCAAAAAGGAAATGTATATGACACTGATAAATTTATATGGTTGAATGGCAGGCAAGTGTGGTGCTTTAGTTTCATGTATCAAAATGTAGAAGCTAATCCAGAATGGTTAAAAGTAGCTACACATGGTGCAGATTTTTTACGAAAATATGGTAGAGACGAAAATGGCAATTGGTACTTCTCATTAACACAACAGGGACAACCTTTATTACAACCGTATAATATATTTAGTGATTGTTTTGCCACAATGGCATTTGCTGCATTATATAAAATTAATCCTGTTCCTGAATGGAAAAAAATAGCAATTGATACTTTTGAAAATATTATCCGTAGAAAAAATAATCCCAAAGGTATATATAACAAGCATTTCCCAGGTACAAGAGATTTAAAGAATTTTAGTTTGCCAATGATTTTATGCAACCTCGCCTTGGAATTAGAGCCAATTTTAGGAAAGGAAAGAGTGGATGAGTTTATCCCTGGAATGATTCATGAAGTAATGGAAGTATTTTACCAACCAGAATTAGGTTTAATATTAGAAAATGTTTTTTCTGATGGTAGTAGTTCTGATAGTTACGATGGTAGATTAGTTAATCCCGGACATTCTATTGAGGCAATGTGGTTCATTATGGATTTAGGTAAGCGATTAAAAAATGATAATTTAATTCATAAGGCTTTGGATATCATATTCAAAACATTGGATTTTGGTTGGGATAAATTATATGGAGGAATTTTTTATTTTAAAGATTGTAAGGACAAGCCACTGCAGCAGCTGGAGTGGGATCAAAAACTATGGTGGGTTCATGTTGAAGCCCTTGTAGCTTTAGCAAAGGGCTATGATTTAACTCGTGATCCTAGATGTGTAGAATGGTTTAAACGTATCCATGATTATACCTGGAGCCATTTCAAGGATGAAGAATACGGGGAATGGTTTGGATACTTAAATAGAGAAGGGGAGGTTTTATTATCATTAAAGGGTGGTAAATGGAAGGGCTGTTTTCATATACCAAGAGCGCTTTACCTTGTCAGCAAAACATTAAAAAATATATAGTTAAAACTACTTGATTATCAATGAGTTGATATTTTAAACACACAGATATTAAAAATAATAGCCTAAAATCTTCTTATTATTAAATAATATTATTAAGTTGTACTGATTTCCAACATAATTATTAAATTTAATCCATTTAAAAATCAAATAAATATTTATGAAAATAACGAAAGCGTTGTCGGTCTTTATTTTCCTTATGATTTGTTCTTTGTCAATATTTGGACAAGTGCAGTCTTATAAGGGGCAAGTTAAAGATCCCAGTGGTAAGGCTTTAGAAGGGATTACAGTTACATCTACTGAATCAAAAAATAAAACATTGACGAATGTTGATGGGCAATTTTCAATACAAGTAAAAAAGGGAACCAAGATTACTTTTTCTGGAATTGGTATTGAATCAAAAACTATAGAAGTGGATGTGGCAGGTTCCATAAACGTAGTATTAAATTTAAAATTTGCCGAGTTAAATGAGGTGGTAGTGGTAGGTTTTGGTACTCAGAAAAAAGTTAATTTAACGGGCTCAGTTGTTACATTAAAAAACGAGGATTTAACTAAAAGGCAAGTTGCTACATCAAGTAATTTATTACAAGGGCTTGCACCTGGTGTTACTGTTACACAGCAATCTGGAAGGCCTGGAGCGGATGGTGCAACCATTAACATTAGGGGGCTAAGCTCAATTTATGCTGGCCAAGGTCCTTTAATTTTGATAGATGGCGTTGTTTCAAGCTTAGATAATATTGATCCAAATGCAATTGAAACAATTTCTATTCTAAAAGATGCTGCATCAACAGCGGTTTATGGAGCCCGAGCTGCCAATGGAGTGGTTCTTGTTACAACAAAAAGAGCAACTACAAAAGGATTGCAATTATCATTTAATAGTTATTTCACGAAACAATCTGCTACTAATATTCCAAAAAGAGCAAGTGCAATTGATTTTATGAAATTAAGTAATGTTGCACAACAAAATAGTACAGGTAATCCAGCTGCTTTTTTATATGCACAAGCATTGATAGATAAATACAGCACGACGGCTCCTAATAATATGGATGTAATTGATAATGATTGGGTAAAATTATTATTTGTTAATTCAGGTTTAATGCAAAATCATAATGTCACTGTTAATGCTGGAGGTGAAAAATTAAGCATGTTTACTTCATTAACATTTATGGACCAAAAGGGTATTATACCTAATACAAATTTTAAAAGAACAGATATTAGAGTAAACCCTGATTTAAAAGTCAGCAACAAGTTTTCTATAAAAGGCGTATTCAATTATACAGAAAACAGAACAACGAGTCCATCTACGGGCTCTGCTGATTTTATTATTAGACAAGCTATTGGAATTATCCCAATTGGGGCTGCAAAATTTGGGGAAGGGATGTATGGAAATGCTGGTCAAAGTAATAATAGAAACCCTCTTGCCCAAGCAGAGGCTGGAGGAACAACTGAAGTGATTACCAATAGCTTATTAAGCAAAATAGGGTTCACTTATAGTCCTATAAAAAATATCGAAATCGAAGCATTTACTGCAAGAGAATTATGGATACCAAATACTAAAACTTTGGTAAAGAATGTAAATATATATCAGCCTAATATTGCTGCAAATACTTACGATTATGTAGGTGTATGGCCCGGAACAAACAGTTTAAGTGAGTCCTATTCAACGAATGTTCGAAGCACTTTTTTAGCACAAACTACTTATACAGGACAATATAAAGATCATAATTTAAAAGTACTTGTAGGTGCACAATCTGAACAATTTGCTTATAGAGGAATTAATGCCTCAAGAACTGACTTCACAAATCAAAATTTGCCATATTTGAATTTAGGCACGAATAATAGAAATAATGCCGGCGGTGCTTACGAAACAGCAATCGCTGGTTTTTATAGTAGGATTAATTATAATTACAATCAAAAATATTTACTTGAAGTTAACGGACGTTATGATGGTTCTTCAAGATTTTCGCAAGCAAGTGATAAACAATGGGGCTTTTTCCCTTCTGCTTCTGCAGGTTGGATTTTTACCAAAGAAAAAATATTTGATGGACTTAGTAAATATATTGCTTTTGGAAAGTTACGTGCTTCCTATGGTTCTTTAGGTAATCAATCTTTGTCAAGTATTTATCCATTTTCAGCAAATTATACCACTGGTTCAAATGCTTATTTTAATGGTATTACAAATGTGGGGTATGCCCTTTTGGATGCACCTAATCCTAATATTACCTGGGAAAAGTCAACCCAAAAAAATATCGGAATTGACTTGACTTTTGCAAAACATTTTAGTGTAACTGCAGATTATTTTATTAGAGAAATTAGCGATATTTTGTTAATTAGGCCAATACCAACTTACGTTTCTATGAATTCTCCCTATATTAATGCGGGAACAATGGAAAATAAAGGATGGGAATTAACTGTAAATTACAAAACCAAGATTGGAAAACTGGGTGTAAATATTACAGCATTAGTTTCAGACGTCACCAATAATGTAACTAGTTTGCCTGGCGTTCCATATTTGGATGGGGGTTCGGTTAGAACCACTGTCGGTCAGCCATTGTATTCTTATTTTGGATACCAAGCACTTGGTTATTTTCAATCTGATGCTGATATTGCTGCATCTCCAACACATTTTTTTGTTCCTAAACCGGGTGATATTAAATATGCAGATATAAATAATGACGGAAAAGTTGATGCAACCGACCGAACTTTTATTGGGAATAATTTTCCAAAGTATGAGTATAGCTTCAACATGAATTTTAATTATAATAATTTTGATTTAAGCTTATTTTTTCAAGGCGTAGGAAAAAGAGAGAACTATTTGACTGGAACCGGTGCTTATCCTTTTTATGCTGCAGATTTTATACCAGGTGTATTGGAATCGCATAAGGATTATTGGACACCCACCAATCCGAATGCCAAATTTCCTAGATTATTACCAGCAATTGGTGTAAATGGTACCACTAGTTCGTTTTGGATTACAGATGCCGCTTATTTACGTTTGAAAAACGTAAACTTATCCTATCGACTTCCTAATGCCATTACTAGAAAATTAAAAATAAATTCTGCTAAGATATTTGTAAGTGGGCAAAATTTATACACTTTCACAAAATTCTGGGAGGGGTATGATCCAGAAATTAATAATCAAAACGCTGAGTTTTATCCATTGATGAAAACCATTACAGGCGGTATTAACATCAATTTTTAATTACAATAAAAAAGTTAAATATGAAAAAGCTGATGTATATAATTTTAGTTGGAACTGTTTTGGGTGGCTGTCAAAAATTTTTGGATCGACAACCACTTGATTCTATTTCTTCTACTAATTTTTTAACAAATGAATCTGAAATTAAGCTAGGCTTAACAGGTGTATATAGTTATGCCCAATGGAATTATGGCACTACCAATACGCCTTTGCTAAAAAGAGTTGAATCTGCCACTGATTTAGGTATGTCACGTAAAGGTAGCGATCAAGAGGATTTAATGGTATTGGGCGATAATGGTCCATTTTTAATTGGTAATGGAATAACTACTTCAGCTTGGAGTAATGCATACGCAACCATCGCTAGGGCGAATTCATTTTTAGAGGGTATGACTATTGGCAAAGCAAGTACTTCAGCAGCAGCCTATGCTAGAATGCGAAGTGAAGCCTTAGTATTAAGAGCGGTTTCTTATTATTATTTGATGTCTTGGTTTGGAGATGTACCTTTTTTTACAAAACCATTAGACCCTGCTGAATACGAAACGCAAACCAGAAAATCTAAATCTGAAATTGCGAAGGATTTATATAAGGATTTAGATGAAGCTTGGGTTGGGCTTCCAAATTTAAATGATCGAGGAAGGGTTAATAAAGGAACTGCATATGGGTTCAAGGCGAAAATTGCCTTATTGATTAAAGACTATGCTACTGCAGCAGCTGCAAGTAAAGCGGTGATAGATTTAGGTGCATATAACTTAAATCCTACTTTTTTAAATTTATTTAATCTAGCTGGACAAACTTCAAACGCAGGGAACGAAATTATGTTAATGACGCAACTTCCTCAAGATAATGCCAGTCCTTTAAGTTATCTACCCATTGGCTTGTTACCAAGGCAAGTGTTAGGGACTTCTGGTAATAATTTTCCAACCCAAGCAATGATTGATAAATTTGAATGTAATGATGGTAAAAGAATCGATCAATCACCGTTATATAATCCTTTGAATCCAGGAAAAAATAGAGATAAACGTTTAAAGTGGACTGTTTATCTACCTTATGATACTATGGAAGTTGCCACAGGTGTGAATGTCTCATTGCCATATCAAAATCCAAGACAAAGAATTATTTATAATATTTATTCTGATACTATTTTTAGATTCAACTGGAGTACAAATGCTTTTGTTAAAATAGCTGGTAATCCTGATTTTATTAGTTCAGCTAATAGTGTTTGGCAATATGGATCAACTGGTGCTGTAGGTGGGGTTGGATATTGTTGGAGCAAATATTTGGATGCTAATCAAAATGCTTTTGCTGGTAAACAGGGGTATATTTTATTACGCTATGCTGACATTTTGCTAATGTATGCGGAAGCGAAAATTGAATTAAATCAAATTGATGCTACTGTGAATGATGCTATTAATAAAGTGAGAGCCCGTGCTTCACAGCCTGCAAGTACATTAGCTACACAATCTGAATTAAGACAGCTTGTTAGAAGAGAACGTGCAGTTGAGTTAGCACTAGAGGGGCACCGTTGGAATGATTTGACAAGGTGGGGAATTTATAATGAAGCGGTAAATGGCGCTTTATATGGAGTTACAAAAAATCCTGCTGTTTCTCCAGGGCTACCAACTTTTACGTCCAATGAAATACCTAATTACACCACTAGTGTTTCTTTAAGGATTAATCCTAGAAATCAAACAAGATTGACCCAAGCAAAACATTTATTATGGCCTATTCCGCAAGGAGAATTGGATAAAAATAAAAATTTGACGCAAAACCCAGGATGGTAATTGATTAAATAAATAATGATTTTATTGGTATTTTTATATCATCAAAGGCTGGTCATGACCAGCCTTTGATGATATAAAAAGGGGTATTAAACAATGTAAATGATATGAGTAAGACCTTATTTTTTAAATTGGCACTTCTGTTTAATTTTTCAGTTACACTAATATTTTTGAATGGATGTTCAAAAGGGGCTACTTCAAAAACTATCATTACCCCACCTATTACAATAATAACCCCTAGTTTTGATCCCAATGCATTAAGAGGGGTTTGGATCACTACAACGGCAAGTACTGCTTTAAATAGTAAGGAAAATATAAAGCAAACCGTAGCTAATTGTAAAATTGCAGGGATTAACAATTTATTTGTGGTTGTATATAATAATGCGCGTACTACTTACCCAAGTCAGGTAATGCAAAACTTATTAGGCGTATCAATTTTAGAATCATTTTCGGGAAGAGATCCATTAAAGGAAATTATAGATGAAGGGCATGCTGCAGGCTTAAAAGTACATGCTTGGTTTGAATATGGGTTTGCTTCCTCTTATGGACAAAATGGGGGTGCAATTATTAAGGCGAAACCTAATTGGGCTGCAAAGGATATTAATGGGGCCTTAGTTTCAAAAAATAATTTTGAGTGGCTGAATGCTTTTGATCCTGAAGTCCAAATGTTTTTAATGAATTTGATGAAGGAAGTAACTACTAATTATGATGTTGATGGTATTCAAGGAGATGATCGATTACCCGCCTTGCCCTCGACAGGCGGATATGATGACTATACAATTTCTTTATATAAGGCTGCGAATGGAGGAGTTAATCCCCCAACGACAAGTACGGATGTTAACTGGGTGAAATGGAGAGCAGGCTTGTTGAATAATTACATGAAAAAAATAAATAAAGAATTAAAAGCAATCAAGCCTAAGTTGATAGTTAGCATGGCACCTAGTATTTATCCGTTTAGTTTAAATGAATATTTACAAGACTGGCCTACTTGGCTAGATAGTGGATGGGTAGATCTTATTTTACCACAAGTGTATCGATATGATATTAATGCATATACAGCTACATTATCACAACAAAAAGTGTATTTGAAAAATAATACGAGCATTTGTTATCCTGGTGTATTATTGAAATCTGGAACTTATTCACCTGATGACTTATTCTTAACACAAATGCTGCAACAAAATAGAAGTCAAGGCTTTAAGGGGGAGTGCTTCTTTTTTTATGAAGGTCTCAAAGATAAACTTAGTTTTTTTCAAAATCAATACCCGTTTATTAAATAAATTTACTATGCCATGACTAATAATGTAAACAATAGACATCCTTTACAATGGATTCCATCCACCTGGTTTGCAATGGGCTTGCCTTTTGTTGCCTTATCTACAGCAAGTGCTATTATGTATAAAAACTTTGGAATATCGGATACAAATATTGCTTTTTGGACTTCGTTAATAATGCTCCCGTGGACTTTAAAACCATTATGGGGTCCATTCTTGGAGATGTTTAAAACTAAAAAGTATTTTGTTTATATCACACAAATTTTAACAGGTTGTATATTTGGGTTAGTTGCAATATCGTTGCACCTAGATCATTTTTTCTCAATATCAATAACTTTAATGGCAATTATAGCGATAAGTGCATCTACCCATGATACCGCTGCCGATGGAATTTATTTAAATGAGTTAGACACTACCGAACAAGCTAAATATGTGGGATGGCAAGGTGCATTTTACAATGTTGCAAAAATTGTTTCTGGAGGTTTATTAGTTTATTTGGCAGGGGAGTTAGAAAAAAAATATGGTTTAGTAAATGCATGGGTGACAGTAATGTTATTTTATTCTTTTCTAATGATATTACTAGGCTTTTATAATATGAAAATGCTTCCTTCAGGGGGAGAATCAAAGCATGTAGGAACTATAAAAGAAGGCTTTGGTGTATTGAAGGAAGTTATCGTTACTTTTTTCCAGAAAAAAAATATTTGGTACGGTTTGGCATTTATTGTTTTTTATCGTTTTGCAGAAGGCCAAGCAATAAAAATAACGCCATTGTTTTTTAAGGCATCAAGATTGGAAGGGGGTTTGGGATTATCTACTTCTCAAATAGGGTTATTGTATGGCGTTTTTGGTGCTGCAGCATTTGTATTAGGTTCGATTATAGCTGGATATTTTGTTTCTAAAAGCGGGGGCTTGAACAGAAAATCACTTTTAATTTTATGTTGTTTTTTCAATTTGCCATTTGCTGCTTATGCTTATTTAGCGATAGCACTACCGGTTAATTTATATATCATTGGTGCTGCAGTTGCTATTGAATATTTTGGTTATGGTTTTGGATTTGTTGGTTTAATTTTATACATTATGCAACAGATGGCTCCTGGAAAATATAAGATGGCGCACTATGCTTTTGGGAGCGGTTTAACAAATCTGGGTTTCATGTTACCATCAATGATTAGTGGTTTTGTAAGTGACAGGATTGGGTATCAATATTTCTTTATTTGGGTACTTGTTTCTACAATACCTGCATTTATAATTTCCTGGATAGTACCATTACCTAAATTACAACAAGAAGATATTTAAATTATTGTATCATGCGAATAACAGGAACCTTTATTGATGAAATTAGTCATGATATACCTCATCAAAATTGGGGTCCACGTGAGTGGGAAAAAGATTTTCAATATATGCAGGCCGCTGGTATTGATACTGTGATTGTAATAAGATGCGGGTATAGAAAATTTTTAACTTATCCTTCGAATTATTTAATAAAAATGCATCAATGCTATGCACCTCCTATTGATTTAATTGATCTATACTTAACATTAGCAGAGCAGTATGATATGAAGCTATATTTCGGGCTCTATGATAGTGGACACTATTGGGATACTGGAAATTTGCAAATTGAAATTGACGCAAATTATTATGTAATAGACGAGGTGTGGAAAAAATACGGTCATCGAAAAGCATTTAAAGGTTGGTATTTGAGCACTGAAATTAGTCGTAAAACAAAAGGGGCTATAGAGGCCTTTAGTAATTTAGGAAGAATGTGCAAACAGATTAGTGGAAATTTGCCTGTGTTCATTTCGCCCTGGATAGATGGTAAAAAGGCGGTGATGGCCACTTCAGGCGATTTAACTAAAGAAGACAAAGTTACTATTATTGAACATGAAACTGAATGGAATGAGATTTTTGAAGGCATTCATCAAAATATTGATGCCGTTGCTTTTCAAGACGGGCATATTGACTATCATGAACTTTCAGATTTTTTTTCAGTGAATAAAAAACTTGCCGATAAATATAATTTAACCTGCTGGACGAATGCGGAAAGTTTTGATCGAGATATGCCCATTAAATTTTTTCCTATTAAATTTGAAAAATTAAAGCTAAAATTGGAAGCTGCTGCTAAAGCTGATTATGCTAAAGCTATTACTTTTGAATTTTCACATTTTATGAGTCCGCAATCATCCTATATACAAGCCCATCATTTATATAATAGGTATTTGGAATACGTAAACAATTTATAAAGTAATATGGTACGGAATTATTTTTTATTTCTTTTTTTTGTATTTAATAATTTACAATTATATGCGCAATCAAAAACACCTATAGAACTTAGGGGTACTTGGATTACGAATGTAGCTAGTGATGCTATGTTAACAGAAAAAAACGTAAAAGAGGCTGTTTTAAATTGTAAGCGAAATGGCCTTACTGATATTTTTGTTGTAGTCTGGAATAATGGGCTAACTACTTATCCAAGTAAAGTTGTTGAAAAATATATTGGTATCGGGCAAGATCCAAGGTATAATAAATTTGATCCCCTCGCTTCTTTTGTGACAGAAGGCCACAAGCTTGGATTAAAAGTGCATGCATGGTTTGAGTTTGGCTTCTCGTATGCATATAAAGACAGTAGTCTGAATAATTGGCTCCTAAAATATCCTCATTGGGTTGGTCGGGATCAAAAACAAAATTTATTAAAGAAAAATGGGTTTTTTTGGTGGAATGGCTTACACCCCGAAGTGCAATACTTTATGCATGATCTTGTATTAGAAGTAGTTAAAAACTACAAGGTAGATGGTATTCAAGGAGACGACCGTTTACCTGCAATGCCCTCTGAAGGTGGTTACGATTCGTTCACTACAAAAGAGTATGCAAAGGAACACAACGGCTTAAGTCCAACTTTAGATACTAAAAACCCAGCATGGGTTCAATGGAGAGCTAATAAACTGAGTGCATTTGCAAAACATTTATTTAAAAATATAAAAAGTACTAACATAAATTGTATTGTAAGTTGGGCGCCTAGTATTTATCCATGGAGTTTGGAACAATATTTGCAAGATTGGCCTGCATGGCTGACGCAAGGCTATGCGGATATTGTGATACCTCAGGTGTATAGATATAAATTTGAAAGCTATTCAACAACTTTAAAAGCGATTGCTGGTCATGTGCCTTTAGCATTTAAAAATAAATTATATCCAGGAATATTAACTTCACTAGGAGATGGTTATCGAGTAGATAGTGTATTTTTTGAGAAAATGAGATCATTAAATAGAGCGGAAGGTTACAATGGCGAAGTTTTATTTTATTATGAAACTATTAAGGATGCGAAAATACCAATCTATAAATATTAATTTTATGTCTAATTTTATTTTTAAAAAATGTGTTCAGTTTATTTTCTTTTTTGTTTTAATCAGCTGCACTAAAAGTACGAATGGAGGTCAAATAGTTCCATCAAATCCAGTACCAGTAACTACTGTAGCGAGTGCAAAATTAATGACTTTACCAATGGGGTGGAAATTATCTACTACCCTTACCTCCAATTTCCCAAGTGGTATTGAACTTTATTATTTTGATAGTTTATATGCGGGGAAAAAAACAAAAATGTATTGTATTGCATATGATAGTAAAAACACTAATATAGAATTTAAGCCTATTTTATCTACTACAGCAAAAAAGCCAAGTGACTTTTATAAGGAAGAATCGGGAATAGTTTACGCTACTATAAACGGAGGTTATTTTGGATCAAATCAATCCTATAGTTTAGTAAAGTATAATGGAACTACAAGTTCGGCGAATATTAAATTATTAAACCGTAATTATAATGGCGTGAGTACTTCCTATTACCCAACTCGTGCTGCATTTGGTGTGGGTTCAACTGGGACCTATCAAGCAGCATGGATTTATCATGTTGGCGCTGGCAATGATTTAATATATAGTTATCCTTTACCAAACGCTAATATTGAAGGGAAAGCGCCAATGGCTACCCCTAGTGAATTATTTCCAACGGGTGGTAAGGTTTGGGATATGACCTCTGCGATAGGAGGATCTCCTATGTTATTAAAAAACGGTAAATTGAATATAACTGATACTGCTGAAATGATTGTTATTAACAATGCAACGTCCAGGCCAAGAACGGCTATTGGTTATACTAATAACAATCTAGTTTTGATATTAGCTGTGGAAGGTGACAATTCTATTGCAGGATATGATGGTGTAAATTTAAATGATTTAAGTAATATTCTACTTTCATTAGGCTGTCAAGAGGCAATTAATTTAGATGGTGGGGGATCTACTAGTATGGTGGTATCCAATCAACTTTTAGTTCGTCCTGGAGATAATGGTGTTGAAAGGCCTGTAGTATCTGCAGTTTTAATTAAAAAGAAATAATATTTTTATTTATATTAGCATTTATGAAAAACCACCTCATTATATCACTTATTTACCTTTTGTCATTTCATTTAGCACAAAGCCAAACTCCAGTTGTAAATCTGCAAACGGATGTATTAGTCATTGGCGGAACGGCGAGTGGTATTAGCGCGGGAATTCAATCCGCAAGGTTGGGGGTGAACACTTTAGTAGTTGAAGAAACGCCTTGGCTAGGCGGTATGTTAACGTCGGCAGGGGTGCCTGCATTTGATGGAAATAATGCCATGCCTGCTGGTTTGTTTGGTGAATTTCGCCAACATTTATATGATTATTATGGGGGCGCAAATGCAGTTTCAACGGGTTGGGTAAGTAATACTTTATTTGAACCACATATTGGAGATAGTATCTTTAAATCTATGGCGCGTAAGGAGCAGCTTTTAACAGTAAAATATAATTACCAATTCAAAAGCGTTATTAAAAACGGGCATACAATTATTGGTGCAGAATTCTATGAAATAAATACAGGTGCTCAATTAATTGTAAAAGCCAAAAGGGTCATTGATGCCACTGAGTTAGGAGATGCCTTGGCCTCCGCCAAAGTTCCTTATGACCTTGGTATGGAATCCAATGCAGTTACAGGGGAACAGGTAAACTTGGCGGGTGCCAATGATATTATACAGGACATTACCTATGTCGGTATTTTAAAAGATTATGGTTCACCGCAACCTTTGATCCCTAGGCCCATTAATTATGATTCCACCGAATTCGATGGGAGTAACACCTCTTTTTATAAAGATACCAACCGGAAACGTCCTTCGGTAGATGCAAAAAAAATGTTAGAATATGGGAAGCTACCTAATAATAAATACATGTTAAACTGGCCCATTTATGGTAATGATATTTATTTGAATGTAGTGGAGAAAACGCCCAAGCAAAGGGAGGCATTACTTGAACAGGCAAAGCAACAAACACTAAGATTTGTTTATTTTATTCAAAAGGATTTAGGTTTTAATCATTTGGCATTAGCTAATGATGAATTTCCAACCAAGGATAAATTAGCATTATATCCTTATCATCGAGAATCTCGAAGGATGCATGGCATGGTGCGCATGTTGGTGCAACATATATCTAAACCCTTTGACACACCACAGCCTTTGTTTACGACGGGGATAGCAGTGGGGGATTATCCAGTTGACCATCATCATAAAAAAAATAGTGCTGCCCCACAACATTTAGAATTTTTCCCAGTGCCATCTTTTAACATTCCATTGGGGGCTTTAATTCCAAAAGACGCAAGTAATTTTATTGTAGCTGAAAAGTCAATAAGTGTTTCAAATATTGTTAATGGTACTACAAGGCTTCAGCCCTGTGTCATGCAAATAGGGCAAGCGTCAGGTTTATTGGCCGCCTTAAGTATTAAAAATAGGGTAGATCCTAAAAATATTTCCGTACGTCAAGTGCAACAAGCCTTATTGGATGCGAATGGATATATCATGCCCTATAAGGATGTGACACAAAAGGATCGCTATTTTAAAGCCATACAAAAAATAGGCGCTACCGGCTTATTACGTGGTGTGGGTGTGCCAACGGGATGGGCAAATGCAACTTATTTTAATCCCAATGATAAAGTAAAATTGGATGAATTTTCAATTGCATGGAATAAAAAATTTATAGCTCATTCTTTTAAAAGCGACAATGATTTAACTATTAGTGATGCGTTATTTGTTGCAGCTAAATTATCAATTACCTCCGTAGAAAAAATAAAAAACAGTTTTGAGCTAAAATGGAAATCAATTGGGCTTCAGAATTTTAACATGCAAAGATCCATATTGCGCTACGAATTAGCGGCTATCTTAGACCAATACAATGTATTCAATATTTTCGATGTTGATATTTACGGAAACTATACCAAGTTGTAGTGCAACTATTTTTCAGGCGTTAATTTTTGCGTATAAGTTTTATTGAATTGATAGCTAATGGTTAGTTTAAAATTTCTGACATTTGTTATACTATAGCTATCAATGATAAAATTGGGACCTTCCGTATGACCTTTATATTTAGTTAAGCCAAAAGGATCGGTTGCTGAAACATTGATATTCACCTTTTTGTTCATTAATTTTCGTTGCAAACTAATTTGCATAGTTATATTACTTCTTGATATTCCCTGTGGCGTTGCAAAGCTGTTGTATTTATTGTTTGCTTCAATGGTGGTAAGGCTGTTGGGCATAAAGCTATAGTTGAGACCAGTATAGTAGGAGCCGCCATCCATATATTTGTACATTATTTTATCAATTGGACTGTATTTGTTATAATGCATACCTGAGCTCAAATTAACTTTAAACTTTTTGGTGATAGTAATGCCTGACCAAAAATTAACATGATATTCCTCTTGGTCAGAAATGTTTTGGTAGGTGGTTTGTGTTCTACCTGTAGCCACTAAGGTTCGAATTGTAGTAAATACATCTTTTACTTTATTGTATCCAAAACTGCTATTGATATTTAATTTATTGGAGTTGTAACCTAAATTATATTCGATATTTCGCGTTAATGTAGGATTGATTAATGGATTTCCAAAACGTATATTATAGGGGTCGGTGTAATCAATATTTGGATTAAGCTCCATAATACTAGGCCTTCTAATTGTTTCTCTAATGGTAATCGTGCTATTTAATTTACTGCTAAATTCTTT
>DOMR01000176.1:16115-17186 GCA_003509845.1 Chitinophagaceae bacterium
CGCCAACCTTTATTTAAAAGAAAAGTAATACCAATTCGACTTGTCGTTATACCTTGATTAAAAATAAAATTACTACTCAACAATTCATTATTATTAATCGTATTCGTTGCTTTATTTAAATAGGAAGCATTTAATATAGTATGATCGTCGTTATTAGTAAAGTTAACTCCGGTATTTAGGAGAATTTTTTCATTTTTAACCAATGGTTTGCTATAATTTGTTCTTATATAATAGGAGGTAGTATAAGTATCAATAAATTGGTTTTGGGTGGAATCCTGCCCACTCGGTGTTAAATCATTTAAAAGAAATTGTTGATAAAATCTTTTATCATTCACGCCTTTGCCAAAATTCAATCCAGTATGAATATTTAATTTTTCACTCTTTTGTTTTGCACCTTTCCAATTATAGGTGCCAGAAAACCCATGATTATAAGTATTACCATCATAATCTACTGTTCTTTTACTTGCTCTCCATACTTGTGCTTTATTATTTACATTGGTATAGTCCGCATTGGTCACATTATCAATATTACTTATAATACCCTGGTATACCAGCTCTATGTTTTTTCGTTTATTAATATCAATATTGGACTCCAGTCGGACAGTTGGGCTGGTTGTTTTATTGATATAGTTACTTTTGGTATAAAAGAAATTGGTTGAATCTGAATAAATGTTCTGTCTTGTGGATCTGGAATTGCCAATTACGTTATACTTAGCAATATTGAAATGTCCATTGAACGTTATTTTCTTTGATTTATAACTTAAATAAGTCCCTCCTATCCTTTGTCCATTGGTGCCCGCACTTAACCAAAGCTTTTGGTAGTAGCCTACGCGCCCTTTTTTAGTTACAATATTAATGACACTTCCATCGTAAGTTGCATATTCGGGAGGGGGCGTTTGCATTAACTCTACTTTCTCCACCATATTAGCGGGTAAGCTTTCGAGTAATTCAGACAGCTGTTGCGCATTCAAGTTGGAAGGTTTTTCATCAATTAAAATGAGCGGTGCTTTCCCTTTTACTGTAATACTACCATCTGGATTGGCGTTTACCATCGGCATATTTTTTAACATT
>DOMR01000149.1:0-4007 GCA_003509845.1 Chitinophagaceae bacterium
ACATTATCAAGGGTTTATGCTGTTAAAAGCGTAGACCCTTTTTGTTTGGGGTAAGTTCTGGCCAAGTTTGGGCCAGGTTTTGTGTTTTTAGACGGAAAACAGGGGTGAATACAGGTGAAGAGGTGGAATTGGATGGACCTGATTAAATAATACAGCCTACACCAGTACAAGTATCGTTTTCCTCATTATCATAAAAAATATGGCCGCAAGTTGGCTCCAATTTTTTATAACTATTTACGGATATGGAAAACTGAATAACGATATACGGAAAATAAAGGAAAATGTTAAAATGACTAAACAATTGCACAGAAAGTATGAAATTTATAATTCCAAACCACTGATTGATCATGAACAGCTGTCTTTCCAAACAACTCTCTCTTTTGAGTTTCCTAAGATCTGCCTGTTCGCATGTTCCCTAACTTTTTTGCTGTTACTGATTCATTCTTCATCACCGCACCTAAGTTGCGGTAATTTTTATTCAATCAACAAGCTAATTAACATGAAAAATATATTGGTATTTGGGATGGGAAAAGTGGGCAGTTTGGTGGGTATACTCTTAAACAAACGATTTGAGGTAAATGGTTTTGATAAATTTCTTCCTGCCGAAACGCTTCCATTCAAAGTGATAGAGGGAGATATGCAAAACACGTCGTTATTAAATGAATTGATTCCAAATTATGATACCGTTGTATCATGCCTTCCTTATAACCTTAATTTACCCATTGCAAAAATTGCGCATCAACACGGGGTACATTATTTTGATCTGACAGAAGACGTTCACACTACCGATGAGATCCGCAAAATGGCTGAGCAATCAACATCTGTAATGGCGCCGCAGTGCGGTCTTGCTCCAGGACTCATTGGTATCATTGGGGCTGAACTTGCAAGTCGTTTCGAAAAATTGCGTGACATCGAACTTCGGGTAGGTGCACTTCCAAGATTTCCAAACGGGCTACTTGGTTATTCATTTACATGGTCGCCGGCTGGCGTGATCAACGAATACATTAATGATGCAGAAGTGATACAAAATGGTGTTCGCAAAATGGTTCCTTCGTTAGATGGCTGGGAATCAATCAATATTGAGGGCAGAGATTATGAAGCGTTTAGTACATCGGGTGGATTAGGGACCATGTGTGAGACCTATGAAGGTAAATTAGACACCCTCAATTACAAAACAATTCGTTACCCGGGTCATATGAAGCTGATGAGATTTCTACTCTATGAATTAATCATGAAAGAGAACAGGGAGCTAGCCGAAAAGATTCTCACTGAGGCAAAGCCACCTGTTGCAGAGGATGTAGTACATGTGTATGCAGTAGTAGAGGGCTGGAAAACAAATGGCAAACTCGCAAGGGAAGAATATTTCAAATCATTTAATCCCATTGAAATTGATGGTCAACAGTGGCGGGCCATCTCCTGGACCACGGCTGCCTCTTTGGTTTCTGTAATTGAACTGGTGGCGGACAAAAAATTACCTCAAAAAGGATTTATCAAACAAGAAGACATTAAATTCGATGATTTACTTGCTACAAGTAATGGTCGTTTATTTAAATAAAGCATTATGAACAATCATAAAAACCTATCTATTGTCATGGATGCACTCATGACAATGTACTCAGAAAGAGTTCCGGATGTTAAAAAAATCATTCAAGACTTGATCACAGAAAATATAATTTCTGATAGAAATCAAATACGCAACGATCACATTGCATTTCGAACAATGGGAGTGCCACAACTTGGTATTGCATCGTTAGAAAAAATATTTCTTCATTACGGATACGTTCGTAAAGATCATTACGCATTTGCCTCAAAAAAACTCGATGCCTATTGGTATGCGCCACCATCGGAAGAATTTCCAAGAATTTTTTTAAGTGAGTTGCGCGTTCATGATTTATCCAAAGAAGCACAGGACATCATTTTTTCATACACGAAAGAAGTTATAAGTGACCCTGTTGATCGTTTAGATTTAAATGATGCAGTTGCTGTTGGAAATTTTCTTCATCAGCCACTTTGGAGAATCCCTTCCAAAGAAGATTATCTCAAACTACTAGAAGAATCTGAATATGCTGCGTGGGTCATCTATAACAGATATTATTTGAACCATTATACAATAAGTGTTCATTATTTGAAAGAAGGATACAATCAACTTCATGAGTTTAATGCGTTTCTTGAGCGCAATGGAATAGTATTAAATAATTCAGGCGGTAAAATAAAAGTGAGTCCTGACGGGCTTCTGCTGCAAAGCTCTACGGTTGCACAATTAGTGAAAGCAACATTTGCTGGAAATGAAGTGCATGATATTGCCGGTAGCTATGTCGAATTTGCAGAGAGAAAAGTACTTCCAGCATTTGCACATATTCCTGAGGGAGAAAGAAAGAGAGAACATCTTCGAGAAGGATTTGAGGCCAATAATGCCGACAAGATTTTCGAGAGTACATTCACTAGTCAAATTAATAGACCACAATAATGGAAAACTTAATAAAAGAATTGGGCTTATCAGATCAGATAAATGGTATATCAACTGGTAGTATTGCATGGGAAGGTAAAAGCAATCAAATTGAATCCATATCTCCTGTTGATAGAAAAATTATTGGCACTGTCCGTCTCGCTACCAGAGAAGATTATGACAAAGTAATTCATCAGGCAGAACTTGCATTTAAAACTTGGTCTACCATGCCTGCACCAAAAAGAGGTGAGATTATTAGGCAAATTGGGGATGCACTCAGAAGTCACAAAGATGCACTAGGTAAACTTGTGAGTTATGAAATGGGAAAAAGTTTACAGGAAGGATGGGGAGAGGTACAAGAAATGATTGACATCTGTGACTTTGCGGTGGGACTATCGCGTCAGCTTTACGGATTAACCATGCACTCTGAACGTCCACAACATAGAATGTACGAACAATATCATCCATTGGGACTTGTCGGCATCATTTCTGCGTTTAACTTCCCTGTTGCCGTTTGGGCATGGAACACAATGCTGGCATGGGTTTGTGGAGATGTATGTATTTGGAAACCATCTGAAAAAACACCATTATCAGCGGTGGCTTGCCAAAAAATTATTGCCGAAGTTTTTGCAAAAAATAACGTGCCGGAAGGTGTATCCTGTTTGGTGATTGGTAATGCGGAATCAGGAAAATGGATGGCCGAAGATAAACGCATCGCATTAGTTTCAGCAACAGGATCTACACGCATGGGTAAATCAGTAGCTGTTGCTGTTGCAGGTAGGCTTGGTAAATCATTACTTGAACTAGGTGGCAATAACGCAATGATTATTTCACCCGATGCTTCGTTAGATTTAGCAGTTCCGTCTATCGTATTTGGAGCTGTTGGAACTGCTGGCCAAAGGTGTACAACAACTAGACGCCTCATTGTACATGAAAATATTTATGATGCGGTGAAAGAGAAATTGAAAAAAGCCTATGCACAAATCAAAGTGGGTAATCCACTTGATACAGCCCATCATGTTGGTCCTTTAATTGATAGGTATGCTGTTGATGCATTTATAAAAGCAATTGAGGACGCAAAGAAACAAGGTGGTAGACTATTATGTGGAGGTGAAGTATTAGAAGGAAAAGATTTTACTTCTGGCTGTTATGTAAATCCGTGTATTATAGAAATGCATGATCAAACAGATATTGTTTTGCAGGAAACATTTGCTCCTATTTTATACATCATGAAATATAAAAATCTGGAAGACGCTATATCGATGCACAATAATGTGCCACAAGGACTTTCATCTTCGATATTTACCAACCAGTTGACAGAGGCTGAACGCTTCCTTAGTGTTTCAGGTTCAGATTGTGGAATTGCCAATGTTAATATTGGTACGTCGGGTGCAGAAATTGGTGGCGCATTTGGTGGTGAAAAAGAAACAGGAGGAGGTAGAGAAAGCGGATCCGATGCATGGAAGGCTTATATGCGCAGACAAACCAATACCATCAATTACGGCAGTTCAATGCCACTCGCACAAGGAATTAAATTTGATATTTAAGCGAGTGAGTGATT
>DOMR01000149.1:4034-8781 GCA_003509845.1 Chitinophagaceae bacterium
TGTATGTCGTCAAAGAAAGTGGACGATTTAGTTGTAGAGGGTTTCGTTATTTAAATGTAGGATTTTTTCTTTTAAAAATAGTTGTTTTCGTCTTTTTAGGGACTGTTGTTTAATGAGTGCTCTTTTCTGTAGGATTTGTTCTTGCCTTCCATAATATACATCTGAAGGGGTTACATTTTGCAGTGATTCATGGTAGCGTTGATGGTTATAATACTCCACAAAATCCTTGATGGCATCCACTAACTGCTCGGGATGATAATAGTTTTCAAGTTTCACTATATTTTTCATTGATCGGTGATACCTCTCTATTTTCCCTTGTGTCTGTGGGTGCATTACCCTTCCGTGGATGGATTTAATATTCACGGTTGATAAATAATCCTTTAGTTCAGAGGACACATAACAAGCGCCATTATCACTTAATAAAATAGGTCTTTGACTAGTTTTAAGTTCCGATTTGATTAATGCTTGAGCGATGGTAGATTGAACATTTTCAGCCTTCATCGTGCTGCATAACTCCCAGTGGACAATGTACCTGCTGTAATCATCTATAATAGTACTTAGGTAATACCATCCCCAACCAATGATTTTAAAGTAAGTAAAATCCGTTTGCCACATCTCGTGTACAAACATGGTTTTCTTCTCAAAGGAGTCACTAGCTGATAGCAAAATATGGTTAGGCGTAGTGATTAACCCCCTTGACTTTAATATCCTATAAACACTCGATTCAGAGATGAATACACCCCTTGTATCGCTTAGCTTACAAGCCAACTCCCTAGGTGATAAATCACTGTATTCTAAAGCAAGTTCTACTACTAGGTTTTTCTCCACTTCAGGGATGGTATTCCATTGCCTTTTACTACCAGGTGGTCTCGGTTCTAATCCTAACATTCCTTTGTCTAAATAAGCCTTATACCATTTGTAAAAAGTACTTTTAGCAATACCTAGCCTTAGTAATGTTTGATGAACCCCTAGTTCAGAACCCTCCACTAGTTTAATTACTTCCTGCTTTTCCTGTGCTGTTAGCTTCATATACTTAGCATACTTTTCATTTAAGCCAGCCTGTCGATACTTTTTTTTAGTATGTTATTTTCAAGCAATAAATCAGCTACAAGTTCCTTAAGCTCCTTATTTTTATTTCGTAGTTCAGCTACTTCATCACTTGTAGCTTCTCTTGTAGTATCGCCAGATAGACGTTTTTTACCCGCTTCCATAAACTCTTTATTCCATTTATAAAAGGTGGCTTGAGATATACCATGTTTGCGGCAAAGCTCTGCTATGGAGTATTCCCCTCGCTGGGCTTCCATTACGATTACTAACTTTTGTTCTGAGGAAAAGAGTCTCCTTGTCTTACGACGGATCTCTTTAATGAAGTTCTCTGTAGATTGTTTTGGCTTCTGTTCCATGTCATTTTTGGTTTAATTGTTAATGATGGAAACACTCTACTAATTTAGACTATATTTTGTCCACTTTATGCTGACGATTTACAGGAAATATATAGTCCTCCTTTTTAGTAGATGGCCCTTTTCTCTTTTTAATAATTTTATCAATCATGTCACTTACTGGTACTAAATAAGGGGGAGCTTACACTACAGCCTACTGATATTTTAGGAAGGATCAACATTAGAAATAAAAAACCATCCTCGGATTTGAGGATGGTTTTGAATGAGATTATATTTTAGATGATTATAACTGGGTGTCATTTATACCCTATAAAATTTGTCAGCTTCGCTAACTTTTTAAATAGTTAAATGGTTGAATAGTTAAAAAGCCCTAATGGCGCGAACATAGAGTGTGTTGAACTTATAGATGCTGCCCTGATTGCCAACGCTGAAACGCTGGCCCCACGCGTCGTTGAGGCCGTTCTCCGAAGAACTCCAATAGGTAGAATTCAATGGATTGATGTTAAAACCAATGGCAAATCTATTTATATACAATTTTTCTAATTCATTTTTGCTTGGTAAATACCAATCTGCATAATTTCCACCTCGATGCGCCCTAGCTATTGATGCAGCAGTAGTAATTGGACTAGGATTATATTTAATAATACTATCTGTATTTGCGGATCCTTTCAATAACCCAACACTACCTGAATTACAAGAAACTATCGCGGAGGCGTTAGTCCACTTTGCATTATCTGCTTGATCTGCAAGTGAAACAATTAAACCATGCTGTACATTTGCATTATAGGTGGTATCACCCGGCTGCATTAAATAAGCAACTTTGCCTCCTCCATAAGTATCTCCAATTGCTAATAATTTTTTTGTAGTAAACTTATAATCCGATTTTAATGAATCACTCGACAATCCGACTCCGCTTGAATTCTTTGCATAGGATGCGATTGAATAACTTGTTCCTTTTGTCAAGCCAGTGATTTTTGCACTGAAGCCACCTCCATATCTTAAAGGACCAATACTAATCTTAGAAGTAGTATTAGTAGATGTAATGAGACTTGTAGTGTCTGTAGTATAATAAAAACCTGCATCTAGGATTGGCGCATAACCAGTATCAGAAATATACCCGCCAATAATTACTGAAGTTTCTGTAACAGAATCTACAAAACTTATTACAACTTTTGGTTTCACTGGAGTAGGGGCTGGTGACTCATCTTTATTACAACTATATAAAAAAAGAATTGAAATTAGTAGTTTGAAAATGTTCTGAAATTTAAATAGTCTGGACATAGTTGGATTGCTTATAAATGAATAATCCAATGAAGTACAGCAACATGATTGAGAGAAATGATCAATCAAAGGCGAAGCTGCCAAAAAAGGGTTTAAACAGGCAGCAAACAGGTAAAAAAAGGAATTATTTGATTGATAGCCACTTTATAAAATTGGAAGTCTTTTCCTTACTAATATAAATTTCAGTTGCATAAAAAATGTTTAATTTAACTTGAAGTCTTCTATTATTAATTCTTTTGACATTAGCTATTGCATTTCTATTGATTAAAAATTGTCTGTTTGCTTTATAAAATATATTAGGTTGTAACTCTTCTAAATATTGCATGGTCTTATTTACTGATAATTTTTCACCCTGGAACGTAAATAAATAAATATTAGACTCCTCGAAACAAAATAGGGCTATATCAACTAAAGAAACAGGAAATAAATCTCCCTTAACGTGTATTAATAACTTTACATCTTTTTTAATGCTATTTTCTTTCATAGAAATTATAGCTTGCTCTTTATGTTGTAATGTTTCAAATTTTTGTAAAACAGTCTCTAACTCTTCTTCAAAAAATGGTTTTGTTAAATACCCAATAACATTTGTTTTCAAGGCTTCCTTTGCGTGGTTATTAAAAGCTGTTATAAATATAATAGGTGTTATTATTTCAACTTGTGAAAATATATTAAAACTTGGACCATCAATTAATTCTATATCGCAAAATATTAAATCCGTATTTTTATTTTTATTAAAATATGCTACAGCA
Source organism: Chitinophagaceae bacterium (assembly GCA_003509845.1). Lineage (GTDB taxonomy): Bacteria > Bacteroidota > Bacteroidia > Chitinophagales > Chitinophagaceae > Sediminibacterium. Next base: position 7,465 of record DOMR01000149.1, read on the forward strand.
GTTTCTATAGATTTTATTACCATATTAATTTTAAAACTTGGCCTAAGTTTTTTAATTAATCGTTCTAAACTTTGTGCCGACAATTGTTCATCTTCAATAATAACTATATTCATGAATGAGTTGTGTGTTGTAATATTTTATACAAATTATTTGGCATTGATTGTTTTTACCTTGATCATAAAATAATCTGGTTGGTCTATAACAATAATATCATCTCCAGTTAAAAATTTACAACGAGTTTTTAAATTTTGTAAGCCGCTATTGTTTGAAGTTATAGATTCCTTAAGCCTTTTCACGTTTTTTACAAATAAATAATCTTCTTGCATATAAATAAAAATTTCAAGAGGCTTGCTCTCGTTTATTACATTATGTTTGAAAATATTTTCTAATAAAGTTAGTATAGTAAAAAACGGGACCATATTTTCATTTTGATTCTCAGGAATATCAATATTGATTTTGAATCCATTTATAAATCGAATTTCTTGGATTTGTAAAAAATCATTTGCTATTTTGAGATCTTCATTTATTGTTAGTAAATTAACTTCAATTTGATAAATTTCTCTTAAAAATTTAGACAAATGAATTAATGTTTTTTGAGCAATTACAGGATCTGAAATAATTAATTCATTAATGGAATTTAACGTATTGAAGATAAAATGAAAATTTACTTGACTTTTTTCAAGAAGATATTTAGACTCTAATTGTTGATAGCTTAAATTTTTTATTTCAATATATAATTTCTCCTTAGAAAATCTATTTATTATTAATTCGAAAAAATGGAATACCATTATGTTTACAATGAAAACATTAATAACTCTTAAAATTATTTGATGATTACCATAATTATAAGTTGTATAAAAATGTGGATTATAAGTAAAAGGTAAAATTAAATTTAAGCTAAGTGGTATAATGACTCGCTTCCATGTTGTTGACCAACTATTTTTTATATTTCGCAAAATTTGATAATGGAGAAACCAAATTGTATTCACTAAAATAAAAAAACCTAAAAATATTTTTAAACATGCAATTGTTAAAGAGTTATTTTCTTTAGGAAAGGATAAAAAACCAGGAAAGGAAAAGGCAAAAAATGGAATTACTACTACAAATGCGTAACAAAATGATGTAATTACCGAGGATGTAATTACTTGAGATCTAAGTTGTTTTGATAATAATAACATACTAGGTACCAGTTTTAATTATAGTGTAAACTTGAAGTGCATTAAATTAATCAAAATATAATTAAACAATAAACTCGGCCAGGTTCCGGGCCAGGTTTTCATCAAAAACGGGTTAAAAGAGGTGAATTATGAGAAATAT
>DOMR01000149.1:8834-14686 GCA_003509845.1 Chitinophagaceae bacterium
CTATTGATTATCAATAAAAGAAAAGGTATGGAATACCTCTTGAAACCCTCATAAAATATATTGGGGTCTCCCGAGTACTCGGGACGGGCCCATCCCGACTTGTCGGGAAAAGGCAACATTATCAAGGGTTTATGCTGTCAAAAGCGTAGACCCTTTTTTTTCGGGGTAATTCTCGGCCAAGTTCCGGCCAGGTTTTGTGTTTTTAGAGGGAAAACAGGGGGTGAATGGAGCTGAAGGAGTGGAATTGCAAACATTATCTTATTTTCAACCATAATATAAAAATATGGAAGTACATCACCCACACCACCCTACCCATAAAAAGAAATGGTCTGAATACATTATCGAATTTGTAATGTTATTCGCTGCTGTAACACTTGGTTTTTTTGTAGAAAATTATAGGGAGCACTATGTTGAAAAAATGAGAGAAGAACAGTTTATTCAAGATATTAGAAAGGATATTATATTTGATTCTTTACAATTATCAAAACTTGATTTTCAAAATAAATCAAGGAGACAATATTATGATAGTCTCCTTGTTATTTACAAAAAAGGAAATTGGGAAAAAGAGATCCCTGCAATGCAGAAATATAATTCAATTTTGTCGGGCAAGAGTGCTTGGGAACCACGTCAAGAAACCTACAAGCAGCTAATCAGCACTGGATCACTTCGTTTCTTTTCAGACCGTAAATTTGTAGAGGAATTAAAGGAATATGAAATCCAACTATCAAAATTGGCATTTAGAAGACAAAGATTTTTACAACATATGTATGATTTTTATGAGCCCATCAACCAGAAGCATTTTATTACATTGTATGACCGTCCAGAAGACAATTATAAAGTTGTTACAGGGTTTCTAAATGGGAAAAAAAATATTGAAAATCCATATTTATCAGTAAAAAAACTAAACCACCAAGAATCTTTTGATATGATTGACTACATGTCTGTAGTTACAACTGCTATATTACTCGAATCATACGATAATCAAAGTTTTATTCAACCATTATTAGAGCAGTCACGTAAAATTCTAGCTTCTACAGAAGCCAAACATCATTAATATTTAATTACATATATTTTATCAATGGAAGTACATCATCACTCTCATCATCCAAAAAAATGGAAGGAGTACCTTACTGAATTTTTGATGCTTTTCTTGGCAGTTAGTATGGGTTTTATTGCTGAAAACTTAAGAGAAAAACATATTGAAGATGAGCGATCCGAAGAGTTAATGCACGCATTTATAAGCGATGTTAAAGAAAATCAAAAGCAATTAGATTCTTTAATCATAAATAATCAAAGATTATCACACTATTACGACTCAATGTCGTTTGATAACGGATTTGGTAAAAGGCAAGTTGATTTATTGAAACTAGCTGATAATTTAGATTTAAAGATGTACCGTTTTATTAACAAAAAAACAATTTTCGAACAAATGAAAAGTTCGGGTGCCTTAAGATATATTCAAGATAAAGAGATCTTAAAAAGCATGATAAGGTATGAGGAAAACGCTGATTATGCCGAAATAAGGTCAATGGATAATGAAACTGATCATTATAATAATAAGTTTAGAAATACAATAGATGAAATTTTGCCTTTGTCTTTTTATAAATATATAAGTGACAGTAATTTGAAAAAGATGACTAAAATGGACTCTATAGTGAATCCGAGACGTTACGAAAATAATAAAATTTACGGTGCTGAAATTAAAAAGGATTTAGAGAATACAAAATTTACAAAAGAACAAATAAATAGAATAGCCAAAGCATGGCATTTTAGAAGGGAACGACTTGTTTTTGGTTTACGATATCAAATTCAGCTAAATCAACAAGGAAAAGAATTACTTACACTAATTGAAAAAAAATATTCTCATTAATATAATATGGAAGTACATCACCCACACCACCCAAGTCATAAAAAGAAATGGTCTGAATACATTATTGAGTTTGTAATGTTATTTACTGCTGTAACACTGGGTTTTTTTGCTGAAAACATTAGAGAGCACTTAGCAGAAAATGAAAAAAAGAAGGAGTTGATGAAAATTGTATCCTTGGATTTGCAAAGAGACTTAAAGCAATTAGAATTTCATAAAAACGATGCGGAACTTAAGTTGGTGACATGTGACAGTATCTTTCCTGTATTAAAAATGAATCCCAAAGTAGTTAACTTAAAAATGTATTACCGTTTATTATTAAACCATTTAGCGTACTGGGATTTTAACGCCAACGACAAAAGCAGGAACGAAGCAGATGCAAAAGGATATTTTAGGAACGAGGAGGATGCTGAATTAGCCTACTATATTTCAAAAGTCGATTTTTTTATATTAGACTACAAAACAATTGACGAGGAATCTGTTAGGTTAAGAACTAATCTTAAGGAAATTGCAGAAGATATGACCGAACATGCATATTATAATGCTTGTATTTCATTAAGAGCAGATTTACTGCCTAAAACATTTGGCATAAAACCTCCAGACCCAAAAGCAGTAAAAAAAGCAGCTTACCTTATTTCAAATTTTAAACTATTGTATACGGGTTATTTAGGAGATATTGATTCTTTAAATAAATATGGCAATAAAGCAATCGAGTTAATTAATAAAAAATACAACTAATGGAAGTACATTGTATGTTGTCAAAGAAAGTGGACGATTTAGTTGTAGAGGGTTTCTTTGTTTAAATGTAGGATTTTTTCTATTAATAATAATTTTCTACGTCTTTTTAGATAGATACATGCATCTCTTATGTAAATTTGAATCATGTTAGATTTATTAGTACTAGAAGTTTCACTTGATCATAGCGAGCCGGTAATATGGAGAAAGATAATTGTTCCAACAAGTTATACCTTTAACCGACTTCACCATGCGATACAAATAGCAATTGGATGGAATAACAGTCATCTCTTTGAGTTTAATTACGAAGACTTCTCTATAGGCATAATCTATGCAGATATAGAAGATAATCCTAATATCGACGCAAGAGAAATTACCCTTCAAGAAGTAAACCTTCAAATTGGGGATGAATTAAAATACACTTACGACTTTGGTGATAACTGGGAGCACACCATTAAAGTTGTAGATAATGATTATAGTAAACCAATTACTCATTTCCCTTACTGCATCACTGGTAAATTAAATTCACCACCAGATGATGTGGGGGGTATAATTGGATTTTATCACTTTGTAGAGGTGATGAAAAATATAAAGCACAAAGAGTTTCAGGAGACCCTGATTTGGTATGGTGGATTTTTTGACCCACTAAAATTTAGTACGGCAAAGATCAATAGTAAATACAAACGGTTTGAGAGGTACATGGAACGGTTTGAGTAATAATGTTCACTATTGATTAAAAGTGGACATTACTGCTTTAGAAAATCCCGGGCCAGGTTTTGATTTTTTAAGGGAAAAACAGGGGGGAGCCTACATAAGGTCTGACTAGTTTACAATTTTCAATACTAATAAATATAAGTAATTTTGTAGCACTCTTTTAAAAATAGTATGAACCGAAGCCAACAATTACAAGCGCTAGAATCTGATACTATTTGGGACATTATTGTAATTGGTGGAGGCGCTACAGGACTAGGTACCGCTTTAGATGCTTCTTTAAGAGGCTACAAAACCCTACTTCTAGAAGGACATGATTTTGCCAAGGGCACTTCAAGTAGATCTACTAAATTAGTACATGGTGGGGTTAGGTATTTAGAACAAGGCAATATAAAATTAGTTAGAGAGGCGCTAAGAGAAAGAGGCTATTTATTAAAAAATGCACCACATCTAACTTCTAGACAAACATTTATTGTTCCAGTATTTAGTTGGTGGGAGAAAATGTTTTATGGCTTAGGGCTAAAATTTTATGATTTACTTTCTGGTAAATTATCACTAGGTGATACGCAAATACTTTCTAAAAAAGAAACAGTCGCTCACCTGCCTTCTATTAATGCCGAAAAATTATCAGGGGGTATATTATATTATGATGGTCAGTTCAACGATAGTGGGTTGGCTATTGAAATAGCCGCCACAGCCATAAATAAAGGAGCCACTGTTCTTAATTACTGCAAGGCCATAGGCTTTTTAAAAACCAATGGGGAAATTACCGGGGTAGAATGTATAGATGTACTAAGTGAAAAAAAATATACACTAAAAACAAAGGTAGTAGTGAACGCCACAGGCGTTTTTACGAATGCTGTTGTGCAAATGGACGATCATACACAACAAAATTTAGTAAGTCCATCACAGGGTATTCATTTAGTTATAGATGATAAATTTTTTCCAGGCATTTACGCCATGATGATTCCTAAAACAGATGATGGCCGTGTATTATTTGCCGTGCCTTGGCATGATAAAGTACTTTTAGGTACTACCGATACTCCCATTGAGGAAATTTCATTTGAGCCAAAACCACTAGAAGAAGAAATAGAATTTATTATTAAACATATTAATAGGTATTGTACAACACTAATAACAAGGGCCGATATTAATTCTGTGTATGTTGGCTTACGCCCACTAGTGAAACAAAAAACTAAAGTGAGTTCAGCACTTATATCGCGTGAACATCATTTAAGTGTGTCATCAAGTGGGCTGATTACTATTACAGGAGGCAAATGGACCACTTATAGGAAAATGGCCGCAGATGCGGTAGACAATGCAGCCTTTATAGGAAAATTCAATAAAGTAAAGTGTACTACAGCCCATACTCATATTGGTGACGAGTTAGAGAAAGAAAATAGAATACAAGAAATTTTGAAACATGATGCATCATTAGCTGAAAAAATGTATACTAAATATCCATTTACAAAAGCGCAGATAGTATACTCCGTAAAATATGAAATGGCAATCTGCATTGAGGATATTCTAGCCAGAAGAATTAGACTATTATTTTTAGATGCCAGCTTAGCAATAGAACTAGCCCCCATGGTAGCAAGTATAATGGCAACCTATTTACAAAAAGATAAAAACTGGGAAGCTGCTGAAGTAAAAAGCTTTTCCGAATTAGCAGGGCAATATATTTTAAAATAAATTCAAAAATTATTTATAAATCAATCGCTTTATTCATAAACTTGTCTAACGTCAGCATAAAGTGGACAAGATTTAGTCTAAATTAGTAGAGTGTCTTTTCCTGAAATAGCTTTACAACAAACTTTTCTTTGCCTTGCCTCCAAAAAAGTATGGTCTACGCTCCAAGTTTCAATACAGCAACTACTTTTTCCATTTCAGCTACTGTACCAATGCTGATCCTTAACCAACTGCTATTTTCCTCAAAGGATCTTGCACCTATAATTTGATTTGCTAATAATAATGCTGGTATGTCTTTTTTATAAGTCGCTGTATCAAAATAAACAAAACTTGTAAATGACTTAATATGCTTTATGCCTAGTGCATCAAATCCTTGATACAAGATATCCTTTGCTTTTATATTTTCTTGCTTACAATAAGTGACAAATTCCTTGTCTTTGATTGCCGCCAATGCACCTTGCATGGATACCGCAGAGGGGCCTGCATTTGCCCAAGCTTGAAATTCGTTCAGGGCCTTAATCGTGTTTGGATGCGCTAAAACATAACCAACTCTTGCACCTGCCATTCCAAAAGTTTTAGAAAATGTTTTAGCTATCACTAAGTTTGGATATGCATCAATCATTTTAGACATAGATGGCGTATCATAATAATCTGTATAAGCCTCATCTAGCAAAACAATTGAAGTACTAGCTACTTTTTTAATAAAGTTTTCTAAATCACTTGTTGGACTTACTGTACCGGTTGGATTATTTGGGTTACATAAATAAACCATTTTTGTTTCTTGATCCATTGCATTCTTAAGTCCATTGAGATCATTGTGTTTCGTTGAAGTCAATGGAACTAATTTGGT
>DOMR01000253.1:0-3715 GCA_003509845.1 Chitinophagaceae bacterium
CAAAATCCTGGATACTAGGATAAATAGTTCAATCGTTTAAAATAGCCAACTATTATTTACTTAAATTTAAGTAGTAATAGTTGGCTATTTTTATTTAAAGAATTACAAATTTCATATTATATGTATAAATATTGCAAGGTTGTTAAATCAAGAATTTATTTTTTTAATTTTTGTTTTGTTGCGCTTTCACTTATAAGTTTTAATTCGTTAAACGCCCAAACAGATCAGTTTGCTAAAATAGGTGCACAAAAGTACGAGCTTCAAAAAGATTTATTAATTGAGCCGCCTCCCCCTGTTTTATCTAATAAAATACTTCCTGGTGGTTTAATGCAAGGTGACGCATTTAAATACAATCATCAAATCTCGACGAAACAGGAACTGAAACTGGAATTAGATTCAATCAAAAAACACTATGCGGGTTTTTTAAAATCTTTTTCTCCAGTCCAAAAATCCTTACGTCGTCAAATGCCAATTGAAACAATGAATTGGCGTATTGAAACGATCGATGACCAACAAAATTTTAAAAATACTTTAGAAGGTAAAGGGCAATGGCAGGAAGTAAAAATGCCTCATTATGGGCCACCTGTTGGGCACGCTGTTACTTATTATACAAAGGAGATTATTTTAAATGAGGATATGTTAAGCTTGGGTAGTTTATTTACTTGTTTCAAGGGGGTAGATTACAAAGCAGAGGTCTATTTTAATAATGTTTTTGTTGGAAAGCATGAAGGTTTTTTTGCGCCATTTGAATTTGATGTAATAAAATATGCGCATAAAGGAAAAAACACATTATTGGTTAAAGTGATTAACGAGCCAACCACAACAGGTTCTGTAGATGACAAAGGCATACATACGGTAGGCAATAAAATTTATGCTGCTGGTGGATTAGGCTATGATGAACCAATGGAAGGTTGGCATATTTGCCCGCCAGCTATGGGTATTTATCAGGATTGTTATTTGGAAGCAAGGGCCACTTTGTTTGTGTCAGATGTTTTTGTTCGTCCAATGACACAAGATAGTAAGGCGGAGGTTTGGTTGGAAATTTTCAATACTGAAAATAATCAAAAAAATATTTCAATTGACTTGTCTTTGTATGGTGAAAATTTTAAGGCAACCCTGTTTGAAAATAAAAACTATTTGGCAAGTACAACACATATTCCAGGAATTGGGGATTTGGTCAAACCAACTGATTGGCAAACTAAATCATTACCCATGCAGTACGGGGTAAATTATATCAAAATTCCAATAAGTATTCCTGAATTTAAATGGTGGGAAACAAATACGCCTTGGTTGTATAATTTACAAATTAAATTATCAGAAGCTAATAATAGAGAAGTGGATAGGGTAAATAAGAATTTTGGGATGAGAAGTTTTCAAATGGATACGGTGAATATTCCTAAAGGAAAAATGTTTTTGAATGGGAAGCCGATTCGATTAAGGGGTGCAAACTCCATGGGGTTTGAGCAAAATGATGTAAAAAATAAAAATTGGAACCAGCTCATTGATGATATTTTATTAGCAAAGCTGGCGAATATGAATTTTTTACGATTCACGCAACGTCCAGTGCAATCAGAAGTGTATGACTATTGTGATAAATTAGGAATGCTGAACCAAACTGATTTGCCATTATTTGGCGGATTAAGGGTGAATCAATTTACAGAAGCAGTGAAACAAGCCGAGGAAATGGAAAGATTAGTGCGATCTCACCCTTCAACGGTAGTGGTTACTTATATGAATGAAAGATTCCCTAATGCTGAAGGTAGCCCGCAACGTAGTTTTGATAATTCGGAGGCCATTTATAAAGTTTTTGCTGCGATGGATCAAGCAGTTTTATTATCTAATCCTGATAGGGTCATAAAAGCAGGAGATGGCGACTACGATCCACCAAGTCCAGGGCTTCCTGATGCGCATTGTTATAACACATGGTACAATGGGCATGCCTTAGATTTAGGTAAATTTTATAAAGGCTACTGGCAATTGATTAAACCCAATTGGTTGTATGGTTGTGGCGAATTTGGTGCTGAAGGTTTGGATCCACTCAATACCATGTTAAAATATTATCCAAAAACATGGCTACCTCAAAATGACACTGAAAATAAGGTGTGGACCGCAAATAAAATTTCTAAATCACAAACCAATACATTTCATTACATGTGGTATCCTACACAAGTAGGTCTTGAAAATTGGATTAATGAAAGTCAAGATTTTCAGGCATGGGCCATGAAATTAGTAACTGAATCATTCAGAAGAGATTATCGAAATGTTTCCGCAGCAGTTCATTTATTCATTGATGCATGGCCTGCAGGTTGGATGAAAGCAATTATGGATGTGGATAGACAACCTAAAAAAGCCTTCTTCAGTTATCGTAATGCATTGGCGCCCTTATTACCTTCCATTAGGAGTGACCGAAATTCATTCACGGCTGGGGATACTGCAAAAATAGAGGCTTGGATTTCAAATGATCAAAATAGCATTCCAATAAATCATACTGTGCAATACGAAGTATTTATCAATGGCAAAGCGGTGGTAAGACAATCGGCGAAAGCGGATATTTTATCAAATGCGCCACAATTTCAAGGGTTTATTAAGTTTATCGTACCTAATGTTTTAACAAGAACAACCGCAAATATTAAGTTAGGTGTATTTAATGATAAGGGAATATGTATTGAGCACAACACACTAGAATTACAAATTTTCCCTGCGATCAAAAAATCAACACAAAAACTATTTGTATTGGGTGCAGAACAAAGTAAAGCAAATAAAATTGCCACAGATTTTAGTTATACGATAGCTTCTGTTATGAATAATGCGCAAGTAGTTATTGTTGATGGCCCTGCAGATTATGAAAAAAACAAAATCGAAATTAATGCTTTTGTTAAAAATGGCGGTAAGGCAATATTAAATGAATGGCCTAATGGCGATTATGAAATTGAAAGCAATAAATTTAATATTCAATCTACCATTATGGGTAATTATTATTTTGCTAACATTAGTAATGAAGTTTTGACTTCGTCAACATTAAAGCCGAAAGATTTTTTTATGTGGTATGATAAATCCAAAGATTATATACAACCTATTTTATATTCCGTGATTAAAGCGCCTAATTTCAAACCATTGGCAACTAGCGGCCTTTGTAATTTCGCTGGGGAGGATCCTGCTGGTTATTTAGCCACTGGGTCATTTAAATATGGCAAAGGGCAATTTATTGTTAATACCATTAGTTTAGCAGGAAGAATCAAGGAAAATCCAGCCGGTGTCGAGTTCTTAAAAACAATCTTGAAAAAATAAAATATTTTATGCGTAATAATATTTCATATTACTGTCCACATTGGGGTAACCAAAAATCTTTTGATACTTTTTGTAAGAATGTAAAAAATGCAGGTTATGATGGTGTTGAGATGGATATTCCATTTGACGAAGATGAGCGCGACCATATTTTTGTCAAATTAAAAAAATACCAACTTAAGCTAATAGGTCAATATTGGCAATCCATGGAAAAGGATTTTAAAACACATAAGGCTAATTTTACAAAACACTTGTATCATTTAGCTTCCTTTGAGCCTGTATTAATTAATACACAAACAGGGAAGGATTATTTCAGCTTTGAAAAAAATATGGAACTCATTCAGCTTGCTGAAAATATTAGTAAGCAAACCGGTGTAATGATTGTACATGAAACGCATCGTGGTAAGTTTTTATACAATTTACCCGTTGT
>DOMR01000253.1:3734-3951 GCA_003509845.1 Chitinophagaceae bacterium
CAAGCTTGTATAAAAGCGAATAAGAATGTGAAACTTACTTTGGATGCCTCTCATTTTTGCAATGTTCATGAATCTTATTTGGAGGATCAAGCGGAAGCTTTAGAGCTAGCTATTGCGCATACCGAACATTTACACGCCAGGGTTGGGCATCCTGAAGGCCCACAAGTAAATGACCCTCGGGCACCTGAATGGACAGAAGCGTTAAAAAAACATTTTT
>DOMR01000066.1:0-676 GCA_003509845.1 Chitinophagaceae bacterium
TAGCAGATGTAGTGATATTAGCAACCCCTCCAGGTTTTAGACCTATCCATTTTGAAGAGGCGATCAAACAAGGCAAGCATGTTTTTATGGAAAAGCCAGTGGCGACTGATCCAGCAGGAGTTCAAAAAGTTTTAGCAACAGCTGCTATTGCAAAACAAAAAAAATTAAACGTAGTTGTTGGTTTACAAAGACATTATCAAAATTCCTATCGCGAACTTTTCAAAAGAAAAGATATGATTGGAGAAATTACATCTGCGCAAGCTTGGTGGAATAATGATGGTGTTTGGACGAGACCTCGTAAAGCAGGCCAAACTGAAATGGAATATCAAATGCGTAACTGGTATTATTTTAACTGGTTATGTGGTGATCATATCAATGAACAACATATACATAATTTAGATGTGATTAACTGGTTTAAAGAAGGATACCCAGTTAAAGCACAAGGATTTGGCGGCAGACAGGTTCGTAACAGCAAAGAACATGGTGAAATTTTTGATCATCATTTTGTAGAATACCATTATGCTGATGGTTCTATTTTAAATAGCCAATGTAGACATATACCAGGTACCATGAGTAAGGTAGATGAATTACTAGTGGGTACGAAAGGTAAAATACATTGTGGTCAAGCAAAAATTGTTGACCATGGCGGAAAAGTACTTTTCCAATTTGCAAAAAA
>DOMR01000066.1:816-3952 GCA_003509845.1 Chitinophagaceae bacterium
ATGGCAACATATAGCGGTCAAATGATTGAGTGGGATAAGGCAATTAATTCAGGCATTGATATTCATCCAAAAGTATATGACTTTAATGCAGCACCTCCAGTGTTACCAAATGCAGATGGATTTTATCCAATTGCGGTACCGGGTGTAACTAAATATTTTTAATCCTATTGTAAATTAGGGTTAAGCAATTCACATAAAAAAACCCATCCCAATAAATCGGGATGGGTTTTTTTATGCCAACACAGTTATTAAAATTAAAAGAGTAATAATAACCTATTATATTTTTTTACCATTGCGTTAATGAAATCAGTGATCTTGTATCTATTTAATATATCTGCAGGTAATTCAGCAGCACCTTGAATAAGCCCTACACAAGTTGGTTTCCCACAATGGCAATTAAATGTTTGAGAAATTTCCCATTCTGTGGCTGGATAAAAAAAAGTCAACTCATCCCCTATAGCAATATCGGTCAAGCATTCCAATTCCATTGAACTTGTGTTAAATAAAACATTCGGCTCACAAGAGTGATTGGTGTATTGTAAATATTCAGGACTTAAGTGTATGTGTTTGTTTTCCCCAACTTGAACAGTTAAATAATTCGGTGTATCCACAATTTTTGAGGAACCAAAATTAGTGATGATGTCCCCTTTAGAAAAAGGAGCTGTAGCAAATAATCCATTTTGTTCGTTTAATAAATGCTGTTTTACCTCGCAATTAGGATGCGAACTGATTAATTTAAACTGATGATGATTTGGCATTTGCTTTCGGCTTTTGAATTATTTTTTTTCTTTAGCGATAGCACGACTGGCTATCCCATTTAATCCATACTTTAATATAAAAGGAATGGTTAATGGAATAAGTCGTCCAATGGTTGGATTATAATAGGTAACTAAAAGAGAAATAATAAAAATTATTGGGACAACTAATGTGAAATAAAATCCTAAAAGGATTCTTTCTTTTGAAATTTGGTGGGTTAATAAATCATGCTTAGGATTACTTACATAAAACCATAGCACCGCATTCATGATTGCTGTCAAACATATATTAATTACATAAACACCATAAGGTATCATTAAATGGGTTTCAGAAGCATATTCCCCTAGTAATCCTGAAGTAAAAGGCAATAATACAACCGAGAATAAAAATAACAAATTCAACCATATTAATCTTGAAGTGTATTTTTCTACATAACCAAAAATACGATGATGTACGGACCAGTAATAGCCAACAATACAAAAGCTAATTATAAATCCTAATAATTTCCATGACATTTCTCTGAGTGCATCCCAAAGTAAATGATCAGTTGGGTGTTCAATTACAGGGACTTTAAATTCAATTACTAATAATGTAATTGCAATAGCAAAAACGCCATCTGTAAAAAATGAAATGCGGTCTAATTGAAAATGTGTTTTGTTTGCACTATGTCCTGCTTGTGCCATAACTAGTTATTTTTTAATTGTTGTTGAATTTTGTTTAGAACTTTATTTTTATTTTGGTTTCTTAATTTTTGAGAAGTAGTTGTGAAATAGATATGCGCGTTTAAAAACTTTTCCTGAATTTGTAACCATTCTTTTGGTGTAAGTTTTTTAACTAATTCTATTTCCTGTAATAAATTATTGCTATTGGTGTCATAATCGGCTCGGCCTAGGTAATCCAAATCGGCATCACAAATAATTTGTTCGTAATGATTTTTTGGAGATTGTGGAATTTTAGTCGCCATGATCATGCCGGTAATCAAACTTATTTTTGATTTTGGAAATTTCATTTCATTTAAAATAGCAGTAGCATATTCGGCACCCCTCGCTTCGTGCCTTTGGGGCTCCCATATATAGCCAACATCATGCAACCAAGCAGCCAACTTTATATCTTGAATAACTGATTTTTCAATTTTCTCTTTTTTAGCAATACGCTCTGATTGAATCACCACGTCTCTTATGTGTTCAATAGTGTGATACGTATACTGCTGAGGTAAGTTTAATAATAAAAATTGTTCTATTTTTTCATAAGCAAGTTCGTATTGAAATTCAGGACGATTGTACTGTATTTCCTTTATCTCAATAGGTTTCACCTTTCCTTTAACCTTTACCGGGGTTAGTTTTTTTGATTTAAATGATTTTAAATGTTTCACCTTCTTCCATACTGCATCGGAAACTATAATTTCATCAGCTGCGGCAACAGAACACAAGCGAGAAGCCAAATTAACTGAGTCACCAATAACTGTAAAGTTCATTTGCTGTTTGGATCCAATATTTCCGCTAATCACTTTTCCCCTATTAATTCCTATACCTATTTTTATAGGTTGTTTTAAATTAATAATCCGATCCTGATTAAATTGAATTAATTTTTCCTGCATTTCAATTGCAGTAAGAACGGAGTTTTCAGTGTCCTGTTCTGTTGAATTGGGTGCCCCATATATAACCATTAAAGCATCCCCAATAATTTTATCTAAAGTGCCATTGTATTTGAAAATTATTTCAATCATTAAATTAAAATAATCATTTAGCGTTTCTACTACTTCATTCGGTGCCATGGTTTCAGACATGGATGTAAAGCCCCTAATATCCGAAAATAAGATGGTCGCCTCTTGTTCCTGGCCACCTAAATTCAACATTTCATCATTTTCTAGTAACTGATCTACAATTTGTTTTGAAACATACTTTTTAAAGGTAGATTTCAATTTATCTAAATTTGATAAATCCTCCATGGCAACTACCGATCCAATTGGTTCATTTGCGTCATTCATCAATGGAGAAACTGAAATATTTACCGTGGTGGACTTCCCGTTACATTCCAATAAAATTTGACTTTCAGATATGGTAACGGATTCCAGTTCACATTTTGTGATAAGCTGTGTAATGAACTCGTTTGATTCAAACACATATTCATAGTGATTACCTAATACATTTTCCTTATCAAGATTAATAATTGCAATAGCAGCTCTATTAATATGATTAATTTCACCCATTAAATTTGTAGTAAAAACACCAGTGACAATTGATTGCATTACGTTATCATTGAAGGTTTTGGCCTCCTTAATGTTTTCAATTAGTTTAATGTTATTATAGGCAACACTAGCCTGTGTTGCAATTGCTGACAACATATTTGCATCAGAATCATGAAAAGGCGAAAGTCCTTG
>DOMR01000066.1:4071-5688 GCA_003509845.1 Chitinophagaceae bacterium
TCATCCTCAATTTTAATATTGAGTGCTTTCCTAGATTCATTGATTTCACTTATAATACCCTTACGCTTATTGAATATCAAGCCTTTTAAAACAGAAATATCAATATTAAAATCGGCGCCAATATGTAATACATCCGAATTATCATCCTCAATTAAAATTAAACCAGAGCTAGCATTCAAAACGCCACATGATTTTACTAAAATTTCTTGTAGTAATACAGAAATCTGGTCAAATGAGTTAAGCTCATTAGTAATATCCAATAAAGTTTCTAGTTCAAGATACTTTAATTGAAGATCGTTAATATTGAAATCGGAAGCCATTACAATTCATTAACAGCGGCTTCTTCTGTTTCATGAACAGTTGAATATTTTGTCAAGCCCATAATGTTAAATGTCTTTGCAACAATAGGTGCTAAATTATAGTAACCAATTTTACCATTCACTTCTTGTAATTTTTCAATAATTTCAATCAATATAGAAACACCAATACTATTTACAATTTTTGTACCGGCCATATTGATTAAAAATTTAGTTTGACCTTGTGCCATTTTTTCATAAACCACTGCCGACACTGCTTCGCCACCTACATTGTTTAAATAACCATTGGTTTCAATGATTACAATTGAATTGTTTTCTTTTATACTTGTTATAAAGTCGCTCATAAATAAATTTTAGTGTTTAATATTTTTTTTCATTGTTACAGTCGTGCCTTCATCATTAGATTCAAACTCAACAGAATCCATTAATTCCTGGATAAGCTGTAAGCCCCAACCTCTTTTTCTTTCATCTTTTCCTATTTTATTTTCAATTTTAGGAATTTCTACTTTTGTTTTATCAAATCCAATACCTTGATCAATTACCTTAATGACTAAGGAATCATCTTCAATTAGGAAATTAATAAAAACATTGTTTTCTGCTTTTGAATGTTCAAATGCATTAATACAGGCTTCTATCAATGCCATACTAATCTCGGCGCCTTGATCCTCAGTAAGATTCATATGCCTTGAAATTACTTCGGCTGTTTGGGTTGCAATCAACTCCATATTTGGCAGTATGGGCAACCTAAGTTCAACGGAGGGCTTTTTCATTTATTGTTATTTAATGGTTATTTATGTTTTATTACTACTAATGTGATGTCATCTGGATTATGATTGCCGGATAACCAAGCATCTGCTTCAATCATCAATTGATCAATTACTTCTTGTGCAGTTTTGTTGCCATAAGTAGTAATTAGGTCCTGCAGTTTTTGATAGTCAAACAATTCTCCCGCTAAGTTAGGGGCTTCTGGTAAACCATCCGAAATAATTACCAAAATATCTCCTGAATTAAATGAAGTACTTGTTTGGTCAAAGTGTACATCATTAAAGCTACCTAATGGCACGCCAGATAATTGTATTTCTTCTGTGCTGTTGGTGGCTGCCCTATATATAAAGTAAGGAGGCATCCCCGCAGAACTTAGGGTAATTTGATTTTCTTTAACCAAGGCGATATTTAAACTCATTCTTAAAATGCCCAAATCTACTTTTTTCACCACACGGTTTAACTCATGTAACATGTCCTTTGGACTCATTTGAGGTAAGCCAATAATACCGGCCTTGGTAATCGAAACCAACATACC
>DOMR01000066.1:5788-7868 GCA_003509845.1 Chitinophagaceae bacterium
CCGACTTCGGTAGAGGTTCTTAAATAACCGGCGATATCTAAATTTTTAATAACAGGTAAAGTTTTAGGCAATAATCTTTCTTGTAAAGCTTTTGCTTCCGCTAGTTCACCGTTTTTACGATCATCTTCCAGTTTCTTTTTTTGTTGCCTTTGTTTATATTGAACAAAAAGATAAATCAAGTATCCCGCCAATAACAAATAAATTGTATACGCCCACCAGGAAACCCAAGGTGCAGGTAAAATTTTTATTTTTACAGTTGCACCCTTTTTATTCCACATGCCATCGTTATTGGAAGCAATCACTTTAAAAGTATATTCGCCTGGAGGTAAATTGGTATAAGTAGTAAAATGCCTTGTGCCAGATTCTCTCCAATCATTATCATACCCTTCCATTTTATACTTGTACTTATTTTGTAAAGTATTTTTATAATTGAAAGCGACAAAGTCAATAGATAAAACGTTTTCATCATAATCAACTACAATGGTCTCTTCATAATTATCTGACTCAATTGGAATAACCGTATTCTTTTTGGTGATTTTTTGAATGATGACATCCGGTGCTACGGCATTGTCAATTACTTCGCTAATATTAAAATAGTTTACGCCGTTTTGTCCTGCATATATCATGTCACCATTAGGTGTAGAAAAATTACAAAAACTATTATACTCATAACCTTGCGCTCCGTCGTAAGGAGTTAGTGTTCTAAATTGTTTGGTTAAAATATTATATCTAATAATTCCATAATCAGATGACATCCATAATTGACCCTTATCATCTAAATAATTATCATATAAAACCTGTGAGGATAAGCCATCGTTAATTGTAATTGCACGTTTGGTTTGATTTTTTAAATCAACTTCTAAAATACCTAATTGTGGAATAGTGATTAAGGCTAAACTATCTTTGTATACTTCGATATTATTTGCAGCGCCACCACCTCTATTTTCAAACTCTTTAAAACTAAGTTTAGGGCATGTTAATTTTATTTCATTGGTAGATTCATTCCAGGTATAAATATTGTTTTCAGTTAAAACATAAGTGATATGATTCCCTTTATTAATAAAAGAATGTATGAATTGGTCCGCTAATTGATTTAATCGCTGATATGGTTTAATAACAGTTTTGCCATTAGAATCGGACATCAAAAATGAAGGTTTGCCGCCAGTAATTAAATTCTTATTTTCAGTCACATAGGTTTGAAATGAATTAAGCTGTTGCGGCTTCCCTTCGAATTGCTTTGCATTTGCTACCTTTTTAAATTGGCTTTCATTTTTTTCTTTCTTAAAAATAACATTACCCTCGTTTGATCTCACTTCAGTTCGATATGCCCAAATATTATTATTTGCATCCCCCACCAACTTCCACAATGGCGTTTTGTTTTGATTTTGCTCAAACAAATATTTAGTCAGCTTTTTGTTTATCGGATCTACTTCGACAAGGCCATTATTTAACTCATTACCTCCAATCCACAAATGTTTTTTATCATCAATTAACGCACCCCAAGCTTTAGTGAAAGGCAGTTTAATGTCAAATGGTTCTTGATCATTGATAACTTTTATTTGCTTTCTGGTGGGGTCATATTTTAAAACGCCATCGTTAGTTGCAATCCAAATATTTTCCTGTTTGTCCTTAATAATTTCATTTACACTATTTTTTACAATAGATTTTATAGGATAGGTATTTATATTCAAATGTGTAGTTGTATTGTTTTTTAAATGAACAATATCAATACCCATTTCAACAACGCCTAACCACAATTCTTTCTTTACATTATCAAAATAAATACCATTGATTTTATTACCCATTATCGTGTTAGGGTCATTTGACTTATTTTGAAATGCCAAACTCACGCCTTCATTTAAACCAAACTTGTAAACTCCATTTGAGGTGCCAACATAATAATGCGTATCATCAATTTTTGCAAATTTCCAACAATTAATTTCCTTAAGTGGGTCGTCTGATTTCAAGTATTCTTTTTCAAACTTTTTACTTTTCGTATTGAATAGTAAAAGCCCATTAGGAGTAGAAATCAACAAATGATGGTCATCTAACTGCACCAATTTATTAAAAACGTTTTTTA
>DOMR01000154.1:0-935 GCA_003509845.1 Chitinophagaceae bacterium
TGTAAAAATGCGATCATAATGTGTCCAAAATTAATACTTAAGCGACGAAAAATAGGTATTTGAGCCGATTCTTAACCAAATTTTTAAGATATTTGTTGTCCAAATATTAATACAAGTATATACATGAGTAATAAAGCAGCAATTACAGCGGTTGGCGGCTATGTCCCAGAAACCAAATTGACCAACTTTGACCTTGAAAAAATGGTAGACACCAATGATGAGTGGATCCGATCACGCACTGGTATATCTGAAAGACGCATTTTGAGAGAACCAGGCAAGGCTAGTTCTGACATGGCAGTTCAGGCCATCGATAAAATTCTACGCAAGAAAAATCTTGACCCTCTAGAAATTGATTGTATCATATGTGCCACGGTAACCCCGGACATGATATTCCCGGCAACCGCAAATATTATTGGAGATAAGATAGGTGCAAAAAATGCATTTGGGTTTGATTTATCAGCAGCATGTAGTGGATTTTTATTTGCACTTTCAACAGGCGCAAGTTTTATTGAAAGTGGTAGATATAAAAAAATAATTATAGTGGGCGTTGACAAAATGAGTTCCATCATTGACTACACGGACAGAGCTACTTGCATCATATTTGGTGATGGCGCTGGTGCCGTATTACTAGAACCAAGTAATGATGGTAATGGATTTCAGGATGCTATTTTAAAAAGCGATGGTAGTGGAAGAGACTATTTAAATATTAAAGCAGGGGGAAGTTTAAAACCAGCAACCATTGAAACGGTGATGGCTAGAGAGCATTATGCGTTTCAGGATGGACAACCTGTTTTTAAATTTGCCGTAAAAGGAATGGCAGATGTGAGCGCGGAGCTATTAGAAAAAAATAATTTAACAGGCGATGATATTGCTTGGTTAGTGCCGCACCAAGCCAACTTAAGAATTATAGATGCCACCGCGAATAGAATGGGATT
>DOMR01000154.1:1029-2713 GCA_003509845.1 Chitinophagaceae bacterium
TTATGGGATTGGGAAAGCCAACTAAAAAAAGGTGACAACCTAGTTTTAGCAGCATTTGGTGGTGGATTTACATGGGGAGCTTGCTGGCTTAAATGGGCTTACTAACGAATCAATTCATTCTGCGATAAATAGGTATATTTATACAGCGTCAACAATAAAATATGAAAAAGAAAAACTTTAAAGGAATCAGTACAGTCACCTTACATTCAGCAAGCACTGAAAATGATAACTTTTCACACACTACGCCTATTTATGCAACATCAACTTTTACCTTCGATTCTACAGATGAAGGCATGGAGCGATTCAAGAGCTCAGATAAAACCAGAATTTATTCCCGCTGGGGCAACCCAACTTTTACTGCAGCACAGGATGTGATTGCTGCATTAGAAGCCTTTGGATTGAAGAATGAAAAAGGAGAACAACTTGAACTAAAAGCATTGTTACACGCAAGTGGACAAGCAGCCATGAGTACTTTATTTTTGAGCACATTGAGTGCGGGTGATATATTAGTATCGCACTATTCTTTATACGGCGGCACCCAGGAATTAATGCAAAAGCTTTTAATAGAGGCTGGTATAAAATGTATTTTAATTGATGTGCGCGATACTACTTTACTTGAAAAAACAATTAAAGAAAATTCGGGTATCAAATTAATTCACTTGGAAACCCCTGCCAATCCTACATTACAGTGTGTGGATATTGAAGCAATTTGTAAAATTGCACACGCACATGGTATTCGTGTATCGGTTGATAACACAGTAGCGACGCCTTATTTGCAACAACCATTTGCAATAGGTGCGGATTTTGTATTTCACTCTGCTACTAAATTTTTAAATGGTCATGGATCCGCATTGAATGGGGTTTTATTAGGGAAGGATTTGGAATTCATGAATACCAAGGTTTGGAAATGGCATGTATTATTAGGCGGCAACAGCAATGCATTTGATGCTTACTTATTAATACAAGGAATGAAAACTTTAGAAATAAGAATGGACAGGCATTGCAGTAACACTGAAAAAGTGGCACACTTTTTAGACAAGCATCCAGCCATTGAAAAAGTAAATTATACAGGACTAGTTTCTCACCCTGATCATGCTATAGCAAAAAAGCAAATGAAACAACATGCGCCATTAATAAGTTTTGAATTAAAAGGCGGATTAGATGCAGGTAAAAAATTCATTGATGCTTTAGAAATTTGTACGCGTGCCGTTTCATTAGGTACCGTAGATACACTTGTTTCCCACCCTGCAACTATGACGCATTACGGCATACCAAAAGAAGAACGTATAAAATATGGCATCACAGATGGTTTAATCAGGATGAGTGTAGGTATTGAAAACTTTGAAGATATTGCTGCTGATTTAACACAGGCATTAGCAAAGGTTTAAACATAACCTATTACACAGGCCAACAAATAAATAATAATGGACATTACCATACGCCGCGCTGAAAAAAGAGATTGCGTTAGATTATTAGAACTCATTCAAGAATTAGCGGAATACGAAAAAGCACCCAATGAAGTAACCGTAACCCTATCCCATTTTGAGGAAAGCGGATTTGGCGCAAACCCAGTATGGTGGGGATTTGTGGCCGAAGTGGCAGGTGTGGTGGTGGGGATGGCATTATATTATGTACGCTACTCCACTTGGAAAGGACAAAGAATGTATTTGGAAGATATTTTAGT
>DOMR01000092.1 GCA_003509845.1 Chitinophagaceae bacterium
TTATCGGTGAATATTTTCCAAGTATATATGTTCTGGGAGTTGGTGGGTGTATCTAGCTTTTTATTAATTGGGTATTACTTTAATAAACCATCTGCTGTGGCCGCTTCGAAAAAAGCGTTCATTGTAACGCGTTTTGCTGATTTAGGTTTTTTAATTGGCATTTTAATCATGGGCTTTTACGGAGGCACTTTAGATATTGGATTATTGATTGAAAAATTAACCTCGGCGCAGTCCCCTGAATTTTTAAGCATCACAAGTGCTAGCTTTTTAGGTGCAAGTATGCTTACCTGGGGTTTAACCTTAATATTTATGGGTGGCGCTGGAAAATCGGCTATGTTCCCTTTGCATATTTGGTTACCAGATGCTATGGAAGGACCTACTCCGGTGTCCGCATTAATCCATGCTGCAACCATGGTGGTTGCGGGTGTTTATTTAGTGGCTCGTTTATTTCCTGTGTTTTCCATGGACGAAGCTGCTTTAACGATTGTCACATATGTAGGCGCATTTTCTGCCTTACTTGCAGCAGTGATTGCTTGTACACAAACAGATATTAAACGTGTTCTGGCTTATTCCACGATGTCGCAAATTGGCTATATGATGTTTGCCTTAGGCATTTCAAAAAATGGTGGCGAGGCAGGTTTAGGATACATGGCATCGATGTTTCATTTATTTACCCATGCATTTTTCAAGAGTTTACTATTCCTTGGTGCAGGGTCGGTGATACATATGGTACATAGTAATGAAATGAAAGATATGGGTGGCTTAAGAAAATTAATGCCCATTACCCATGCTGCTTTTTTAATTGCTTGCTTAGCGATTGCAGGTATCCCTCCTTTTGCAGGATTTTTTAGTAAGGAAGAAATTTTAACGGCTGCCTTCCATGAGAATAAATTGATTTATGGTGTAGCGCTATTTACTGCTGCATTGACAAGTTTTTATATGTTCCGTTTATATTTCAATATTTTCTGGAGCAAGGATGCGGTTGCAAAAGCGAATCATGACCATGGTCACGCAAATAAAGATACTCATGAAGATGATCATGATCATGGGGAAGGCACTTGGAGCATGAAATTACCTTTACTTATTTTAACAGCTTGTGCAATAGGGGTTGGATTTATTCCTTTTTCTCAATTCATCACTTCCGATGGATTGGCATTAGAAACACATATCGATTTGGTATTCTCCATTGCTCCTGTCGCATTATCAATCATAGCTATTTTACTTTCGGCTAATTTTTATAAAACGCAAAATGCAAAATCGGACAAAGCAGTTGCCCTATTTGGTGGCTTTTACAACGCTGCCTACAAAAAGTTTTATGTGGATGAATTGTATTTGTTTATTACCAAGAAAATTGTTTTCCCATTGATTGGACAACCTATTGCTTGGGCCGACCGAAATATTGTAGATGGCTTTATGTTGTTATTGGCCAATACAACAGCAAAAATTTCAGCAGCGATTAAAGGATTACAATCGGGTAAAGTACAAAATTATGCGCTTTACTTTTTTGGCGGTGTTATTGCATTGTCAATTTTATTTATTTATATCTGGAAATAAAATATTTATATGAACTTATCATTACTCATCTTATTACCCCTACTAACCGCCTTGCTCATTTTATTGAGTAAGAATTTAGCACAAATAAGAGTCATTGGATTAGCAGGATCATTAGCACAATTAGGCGCTGCTGGTTGGTTGTTAAAATTATTTATGGATCAAAGGGCCGCAGGCAATACTGCTACCTATTTATTTGAAACAAATACCGTTTGGTTTAAAGCATTAAATATTAATTACCATATTGGCATTGATGGTATTGCACTCGCCATGATTTTATTAAGCGCTTTAGTCGTGGTTGCGGGCATACTTGTTTCCTGGACCATGGAAAAATTAAGTAAGGAATATTTTTTCTTACTCGTTTTATTAAGCATGGGTGCTTATGGATTTTTTATCTCCTTGGATTTGTTCACTTTATTTTTCTTTTTAGAAGTAGCCGTTATCCCTAAGTTCTTATTAATCGGTATTTGGGGTAGTGGCAAAAAAGAAAACAGCGCTATGAAGTTGGCCTTAATGTTAATGGCGGGTTCAGCATTGGTGTTTGTTGGCTTAATGGGAATTTATTACAATACGCACAGCTTTGATATGGTACAAATTGGACAAATGGGTATTTCATTAGGTGTACAAAAATTCTTTTTTCCGTTTTTATTTTTAGGCTTTGGCATATTTGCAGCCTTATTCCCTTTTCATACTTGGGTACCCGATGGTCACGCTTCAGCACCAACGGCAGCTTCCATGTTTTTAGCAGGTATCTCCATGAAGCTTGGTGGTTATGGTTGCTTACGCATGGCAGCATTAATGCCTGATGCAGCACACAGTTATTCCTGGATCATAATTTTACTCGCTACTATTGCAATCATCTATGGTGCATTTGCTACCATGATGCAAACCGATTTAAAATATATCAATGCCTATTCTTCCATCAGTCACTGCGGATTTGTCATATTAGGAATTGGCATGTTGAATAAAACATCTATTAATGGCGCAGTGATTCAAATGGTTTCCCACGGATTAATGACGGCCTTATTCTTCGCTGCTATTGGCATGATTTATTCCAGAACC
Source organism: Chitinophagaceae bacterium (assembly GCA_003509845.1). GTDB lineage: Bacteria > Bacteroidota > Bacteroidia > Chitinophagales > Chitinophagaceae > Sediminibacterium. The sequence continues at coordinate 2,614 of DOMR01000092.1, forward strand.
CATACCAGAATGGTTGCACAATTAGGTGGCTTATTGAAAGTAATGCCCTTTATATCTAGCGTGTTTGTAATTGCAGGTTTATGTTCCCTTGGTTTGCCTGGCTTTAGTGGTTTTGTGGCAGAGATGACCGTATTCATGGGCGCTTGGCAAAATCCAGATGGGTTTTACCGTATCGCAACCATTATATCAGCAGCCTCTATTGTAGTCACTGCAGTTTATATATTACGCGCTACAGGTAAAACCATTATGGGACCTATTTCAGATGAGCATGCTCTTTTAGGTGATGCTACCTGGAACGAAAAATTTGCAGCTGGTTTGTTAATTGTAGGCATATTAATTATTGGGTTGGCACCGTTCTTAATTAACCAATTGATTATGCCCGCCACTGATTTTATAATGATCAATATTGACAAAGCCA
>DOMR01000108.1:0-2811 GCA_003509845.1 Chitinophagaceae bacterium
TCCAGCGGATGATGGTTATAGTGCAGGTGATATCTATCCTATTGGCGCATATAAAAATGATCAAACAGTACAACGTGGCTCAATTATGGATATGGTTATTTATCCAGGGGATCCCACCACTCCAAATATTGCATCAACAGTAAATGCACCTAGAGTAAATCATAATGATGCCGAAAACTTATTAAAGATTCCTGTACTCCCAATTAGTTACGGAGATGCAGCACCACTATTAAAAGATATGGCAGGTCCGGTAGCCCCCAAAGATTGGGCGGGTGCTTTACCTATTACTTATCATATCGGGCCAAGTAAATCAAAGGTACACTTGAAATTAGTGTTTGATTGGAAGTTAAGACCAGGATTGAATGTTATAGCAACCATTAAGGGTTCGGAATATCCAGATCAGTGGATTGTCAGAGGCAATCACCATGACGCATGGGTCAATGGCGCGAATGATCCTATTAGTGGTATTGCTGCTGAGTTAGAAGAAGCTATTGCCATTGGTGGTTTATTAAAAAAAGGATGGAAACCAAAACGTACATTAATCTATTGTGCTTGGGATGCGGAAGAACCAGGCTTAATGGGGTCCACAGAATGGGTCGAAGATCACGCACTTGAATTACAAGCAAAAGCAGTTGCCTATATAAATTCAGACGGTAATGGTCGCGGATTTTTAGGTGTGGAAGGCTCACATGGGTTATCAAACTTTGTAACAGATATTAGTAAATCAGTGATTGATCCACAAGCAGGTGTTTCGGTATTTGAAAGACAGAAAGCGAATAGTGCAACTAACGCAAGCTCGATTAAATCTAAAAAAGAAATTTATGAAGCAACCGCTTTTCCACTAGGCGCAATGGGTTCGGGCTCGGACTATTCTTCCTTTATTCAACACTTGGGTGTTCCTGCTTTAAATATTGGATATGGTGGTGAAAACCCTGGAGGTGAATATCATTCTATTTATGATTCTTATGATCACTACGCTAGATTCAAAGATGTTGAATTTAAATATGGCGTAACACTTGCAAAAACCTCAGGACGCGCTGTGCTTCGTTTATCAGAAGCAGACGCGTTACCTTTTGATTTCACTGCATTACATAAAACCATCAAAGGATACATTACGGAGTTAGTTTCGAATGTAGATGTACTTCGTGAAAAAGCGCAGGTTGAAAATAATTTGATTAAAAACAATGCATATACAATTGCAGCCGATCCAACAACCAAATTAACAACACCTACATTATTAACCGAGGTTCCTTTTGTTGATTTTTCTTCCCTATTAAATGCATTAGCAACATTAGAAAAATCAGCACAAAAATTAGAACAATTAAAAGCCGGGGCAGATGCAAATAAACTAGCTGCTATTAATGCAAAAATATATTCAGCGGAACAATTCTTGTTACTTCCAGCTGGTTTGCCGCGCAGACCATGGTATAAGCATAGTTTGTATGCACCAGGATTTTATACAGGATATGGTGTTAAAACAGTACCGGGTGTACGTGAAGCCATTGAACAACAAAATTGGCCTGAAACACAACAGCAAATTACCGCAGTAGCAAATGCAATAAATAAATTTTCTTCCTATTTAGATGCATTATAGGGTGTAAATTTGCCTATGCCGTTTCAACTTCAATCTAGCTATACACCTTCTGGTGATCAGCCTGCAGCAATTGCACAGCTAACCGAAGCAGTGCAAGCGGGTGATCGCTATCAAACCTTATTGGGTGTAACTGGAAGTGGTAAAACATTTACCATTGCGAATTTGATTCAAAATGTGCAAAGACCTACACTTATATTAACGCACAATAAAACATTGGTTGCGCAATTATATGGCGAGTTCAAACAGTTTTTTCCGAACAATGCCGTAGGCTATTTTGTTTCCTATTATGACTATTATCAACCTGAAGCATATTTACCCACTTCAGGCGTTTATATTGAAAAGGATTTAAGTATTAACGAAGAGTTAGATAAACTCCGACTTCAAGCTACTGCGCATTTATTAAGTGGTCGTCGAGATATTATTATTGTTGCCAGCGTGAGTTGTATTTATGGAATGGGTAATCCTACTGAATATGAAAATGGAATTATTCGTATTGAAAAAGGGATGGTGATTTCCAGACAAGCCTTTTTACACGCATTGGTTAATAGCTTATACCACAGAACAGTCACTGAATTTGATCGTGGCGGTTTTAGGGTGCAAGGAGACACTGTAGATATTCGATTACCTTATGTTGATTATGGCTATCGGATTACATTTTTTGGAGATGAAATTGAATCCATCGAAAGCATTGAAATAGAGACAGGCAAAAGAATTGAGGAGATGGAAAATGCAGCTATTTTCCCAGCGAACTTATATCTCGCGCCGAAGGAAATGGTGCAACAAATAATTTATGAAATTCAAGATGAGGTGCGGGCGCAGGTGGAGTACTTCAAAAATGTGGGAAAGCACATTGAAGCGCAAAGGATTAAAGAACGCGTTGAATATGATATTGAAATGATTAGAGAGTTGGGTTATTGTTCTGGCATTGAAAACTATTCTCGATTTTTTGATCGCCGCAAACCAGGCACACGACCCTTTTGTTTGTTGGATTATTTTCCAAAGGATTTTTTATGTGTTATTGATGAAAGCCATGTGACAATACCACAAATATCTGGTATGTATGGTGGTGATAGAAGCAGAAAGATGAATCTGGTTGAATATGGATTTAGATTACCGAGCGCTATTGACAACCGACCTTTGAATTTTAATGAATTTGAAAATATCATTGGACAATCTATTTTTTTAAGCGCCACCCCTGGCGAATATGAATTAGAAAA
>DOMR01000108.1:2939-4595 GCA_003509845.1 Chitinophagaceae bacterium
CTAAGCAAGTAGAAATGGGCGACCGGGTTTTGGTGACTACGCTTACTAAAAAAATGGCGGAGGAAATGGATCGTTATTTGGTCCGTATACAAATCAAATCGAAATACATACATAGTGATATTGATGCGCTTGAGCGGGTTGAAATTTTAAGAGAATTAAGATTGGGTGTGATTGATGTGCTCGTGGGTGTTAATCTTTTAAGAGAAGGGCTTGATTTACCGGAGGTTTCCCTCGTGGCAGTGTTAGATGCAGACAAAGAAGGATTTTTAAGAAATGAAAAGTCACTCACCCAAACTGCTGGCCGTGCAGCACGTAATGTACGAGGTAGGGTAATTTTTTATGGCGATCAAATTACCAAAAGTATGCAACGTACGATTGATGAAACCAATCGTAGGCGCGCAAAACAAATGAAATACAATGAAGAACATGGTATTACACCAACGACGATTATTAAAAGTATTGAACAGGTAATGCAACAAACTTCGGTATTGGATATTAAAGGCTTTACACTTAATAATATTAATGTACGGACTTCGGATGAACTTGAAATGGTGGCGGATCCAGAAAGTATATATCAAACGATACCACAAATAGAAAAGGCCATTGCACAAACCAAAAAGCAAATGGAAAAATTTGCGAAGGCACTTGATTTTATGGAAGCTGCTAAGTTGCGCGATGAAATGTTCCGTCTAGAAGCGCAGCTAGCAGGAATGAAAAAGAAATAGTGCGCATCATTAATAGTGTTATCCACCACTAAATAATGAATACCGGCCTAAAATGCTTTAATTTTACAACGACTATGATCTCTTTATTTGAATCTATATATAATGGCCTACTGCAAACAACTTGGTTAGAATTAATCGCGGTTATTGCTGGAATTGCCTCTGTATGGTATAGCAGAAAGGAAAGTATTTTAGTGTATCCGGTTGGCTTAATCAACACCACCATCTATATCTACCTTAGTTTTAAAGGACATTTATTAGGTGAGGCCAGTGTTAATTTATATTATACCCTTATGAGCTTGTGGGGTTGGTATTTGTGGACAAGAGTAGACCCAAATAAACACAACATCATATTACAAATTACCAAAAGCAATATGCGCGATTGGTTTCATCAAATCCTATTTTTCTTAGCCTTTTATTTTTCGCTTTATTTTTCACTCACCTACTTAAAAAAGGATTTCGCACCCGAAGCCATTCCATGGGCGGATGCGCTTGCTAGTGCTGCAGCATATACGGGTATGTGGCTAATGGCAAAGAAAAAAGTTGAGAGCTGGATTTGGTGGATCATTACCAACATTGCATCATTACCATTATACTTTATAAAAGGATATACGTTTACGAGTGTTCAGTTTTTAGTATTATTAGTCCTTGCCATTGCTGGTTTAAAATCATGGAATGACAAAGCAAAACATAATGCTAATAACGCAGCACTGTAATCATATTATTTTAAACGCATTTAAGCAATGAACAACGCTTTAAAAAAAATTGTAGTATTGGGTCCCGAATCAACAGGGAAATCAACACTTTGTGAACAGTTGGCAAATCATTACAATACATTGAACTGTCCTGAATATGCGCGACAATTTTTGTCTGAAAACGGTGTAAAATATAATTACACTGATTTATTAACAATTGCCAAGGGGCAATTAACATT
>DOMR01000108.1:4671-5869 GCA_003509845.1 Chitinophagaceae bacterium
GATATGTATGTTATGAAGGTTTGGTGTGAATATGTGTTTGATAACTGTCCTACTTTTATTTTAGAACAAATAAATGCGCGTAGCTATGATTATTACTTATTGTGCGATATAGACCTGCCATGGACTGCAGATGAAATGCGCGAATATCCCGATAACAAACCAAGACAAGAATTATTCCAAATTTATAAGGATCTATTAATTAATCAAAACACACCTTGGGGTATTGTAACCGGGATGGGAGACGAAAGGACAAAGAACGCAATACAGCTAATAGATAAAAATTTGAAATAGAAAACGCAAGCTAATTTTTTAAAAGCGCACGTATATCTTCATCGCCTTCAATATTATTCATCTCTCTTAAAATTTGAGGATAACGCCATGACACTCTTCTTGTCATTGGTCTTGCTGTAAACTTTTTTGGATTCGGAAAGCCTGCAACAATCATTGCCGCCTCGGCCCTGCTTAAATTTTTTGCTGACTTATGAAAGTAATGTTGTGCGGCAGCTTCTACGCCAAAACAACCCGGCCCCGTTTCAATTACGTTTAAATACACTTCTAAAATTCTTTTTTTACCCCAGATCCATTCAATTAAAAATGTAAAATATACTTCTGGTATTTTTCTGATATACTTATCATATCTACCACCTTGCCATAAAAAAACATTTTTTGCTGTTTGCTGTGTTATCGTACTAGCACCACCACCTATCGGAATTTTCGATTTTTTCTTTTTCTTTTTTGGTCGCAAACTTTTTTCAATTGCATCCCAATCAAAACCACTATGGTCTGTAAAGGATTGGTCCTCGCTAGCAAGGGCTGCTAGTTTAATATTATAGGACATTTCATTCCAGGAAACATAATCTCTTTTCAAACCTAACCCAAATGCATTTGTTAATTGCGTAATTGTAATAGGCGGCTGCACCAATTTTATGATAATTACATAAATAATGGAGCTAATAAATAAATAGATAAAAAATCTGTAAATTTTTTTTAACACAAGCAGCTATTAAAGTATTTCCAAACTAAATCTTTTTCCAATCGGTCGGTAATTTGGATTTGCTTTTCGTAATAATCTTCCGGCAACCACTGCTACCGCACCACTAATTAGTTTTGGAATATTTTTTTGTTCTAATATAGGATCATTCTTAATTAAGCTATTAAGGACATTCAATAACACATATCCAGCACCACCTACTTGTAA
>DOMR01000108.1:5987-7744 GCA_003509845.1 Chitinophagaceae bacterium
GTGTCTTCGCCATAGGTGCCAAACATAGTCATCACCCTTTGTAAGGCAAATTGATTTATTTGAATTGTATCTTCCTTAATTGCAGAAACATAACCTGTAAGCCACTGATCATTACTAAATTGAAAGTTAATGTAATTACCCACCGAAAAGGAGCGAATGGTAACCCCTCTTTCTTTAAGTAATAGCAGGCGTCCTGTTTGTGCGCATAAGCTAACAGAAAAACAAGCAATGCAGATTAAAAAAAGAAGTGATTTTTTATTCATAATAGCAATTTACAATAAAGGCTCGGTTAAAAAAAGTAATTCATAACAGAATCCAAGTCTATTCATTAATATTTTAATGCGCCAATAAACAATGCTGCGCTAAATACAAGTATTATGATAGCGGAAAGTCGATTTATCCAAATCAAATTCTTCTCCGTTAAACTTGGTCGTAACCTGCTAGCCAAAGCCACCTTAATTAAATCTGATAAAAGCAAAAAAACTAAGCAGGTTGCAAAAACAATGAATTTGTATTGAACAGGATTGTTTGTCTCGGATGCGCTAGCTCCAATGGCGGCTGTCCAAGCAAACCAAAATATAAAAACACTTGGATTTAGGGTATTCATCAAAAATCCCGATATATAAATTCCTAGATAATCCCTTTTTCTAAAAACCTTCTCTTCCCCATTTTCGTCAGACTCAATTTTTATCTTTTTAAAAAATAAAGTATATAAGCCCAACAACAACAGAAATCCTGCACCAGCCATGGCGATAAATGCCTTATGATCTAATACCAATAAAAAAATGTTCGTAAAAATATTCGCTATGAGCAATAGTCCAATATCACTGGTGGAAACACCTGCAACGAAAAGATAACCCGCCTTCCGACCATTAGTAATACTTTGTTTTAGGATAGCAAAAATTACAGGACCCAATGAGATACTTAAAATAAGCCCCAACAACAACCCTTTAATAATAGGAGCTAACATTTTATTTATTTTGTATAAAAATTTCCCAATCTTTTAATATGTCCCCCTTTAATACCCTTGGAAATTTATGTTGTCCTCCTATCTTTCCCTTGGCTTGCATAAAATCCATAAATACATTTTCTTTTAAAACTGTAACACGTATTCTTTTTAATGCACTTTTTCTCTCTATTGCATAATCGTCATTGAGCGCAATTAATTTTTCATCAATTGCTTTTGCTAAAGCAACCCCATCAACTTCTTGATTACAAGCCACGTACCAATGATGTCCAAATAAGGAATCTACATTTTCACCTCGAACACCATATTCAGGAATGGATAAATTAAATTCTTCACTCACCAAATGAATCGCTTTATTCATATTGTCAACACTTAAGTGTTCGCCAACAATACTTAAAAAATGCTTGGTTCTTCCCGTGATGATAATTTCCGCATTCTCTTTATCAACAAAACGAACTGTATCTCCAATTAAATAACGCCATGCACCCGCATTGGTGCTAATTAATAGCGCATAGTCCTTTCCTTCCTCAACCTCGTGTATCATTAGTGCTTCTGGATTTTCAACCATTTCTCCATCCGCATCAAAGTTATTTTCATCAAAGGGTACAAATTCAAAAAAGATATGTTGATTGTAAGAAAGACGCATGCCTTTTGCGTTTTGTTTGTACTGCCACGCCAAAAATCCCTCACTAGCTAAATAGGTTTCCACATAGGTAATTGGCTTTCCTAATAATTTTTCAAAACCCACTTTATAAGGTTCAAAGCTTACGCCACCATGAACAAAAAAAGT
>DOMR01000108.1:7842-8273 GCA_003509845.1 Chitinophagaceae bacterium
AAAAAACCAATATCCCAGTCGGGTGCCTTTTCAACAATATCAACCAATTTTTTATTCCAATCTTTTTCTTTGGCTATTTTTTTACCTGGTTTATAAAATGGCTGAAACCAAAAAGGTGATTTTTTTGCAGTAATACCACTTAGGTCTCCTGCATAATAGCCGGGCCCCTTTTGTAAATCGGTGCTACCACCTAAGGTGAGCATTCCACTTCCAATAGAACTCAGTGAAATACCTTGATAGGTTAACAAGCTGAGTAATTGCTTGATCATGATCACCTTATTCCCCTTTAGTAAATCATTGGTGATGGGGATATATTTACTAGCTGATTCGCTAGTACCGCTACTTAATGCGAAATATTTAATTTTACCTGGCCAACATATATCTTCTTTTCCATCTAAGGTTTGATACCACCATTCATTGTAAATTTTATT
>DOMR01000108.1:8357-9826 GCA_003509845.1 Chitinophagaceae bacterium
TCAAACTTATTTTTTTGGCCAAAGGCGGTATAGCGTGCGCGACGTAATAATTTTTTTAATACGCGAAGCTGTGCCCTTTTTGGACTTTTTTGGGGGATACCCAAGGCCTTGCTAATCGTTTTGGGTAAATTAATCTCGAAAATTGGCATCTACAGAATCGTTTTATATTTTAAAGATTATTCGCAAAAATAGGAATGTTATTCGAGTAAACGACCCTACTTTTGCATATGTTTAAAAATACACTTTTACAAGCAACCGAAGCAGGCGCAGTGGAACTTAGGCGCTTTTTTAACGGTTCCTTCACCATTTCTAGTAAGGCCAGTATCAACGATTTAGTGACGGAAGCAGATCATGCTTCTGAAAAAGCAATTTTTAGTGTAATTCAAAAAAATTTCCCGGATCATTTTATATTAAGTGAGGAAACGGGCGCGCTACCGCAAGATTCTGATTATAAGTGGATTATTGATCCCATTGATGGCACCATTAATTTTGCGAATGGCATTCCTATATGTTGTGTAAGTATTGGTTTGGAACATAAAGGTCAAATGATTTTGGGTGCGGTGTATAATCCTTTTATGAATGAAATGTTTATTGCAGAGCGCGGACAAGGAGCAACCTTGAATGATAAAAAAATTCAAGTAAGTGATAAGTCAGATTTATTAACAAGTTGTTTAGTCACTGGATTTCCTTATCAATATTTAGATACCGCTAACGGCCCATTACAAATTTTTGAAAAATTAATTCGCAAGGCCATTCCCGTTCGTCGATTAGGAAGTGCCGCACTTGATTTGTGTTGGACAGCGGCAGGCAGGTTTGATGGTTTTTATGAACACAAACTGCAAGCATGGGATAGTGCTGCAGGATTTTTAATTGTAGAAGAAGCGGGAGGAAAGGTTACAGATTTACAAGGAAATCCTTATACACCCTACAATCCAGGTATCATTGCCACCAATGGGAAAATTCACCAACAACTACAGTCAGTTATTAACGGAGGAACACTTTAATATTTTTTATGTCAACAGAAAGAACAGAAATTGAAAAACTAGGCGAGTTTGGTTTGATTGATCATCTCACCGAAAATTTTGAAATTCAAAATGTATCCACTGTGTTATCTATTGGAGATGATGCTGCAGTGATTGATCATTTTGGAAAACAAACCGTAATTACGACCGATTTATTAATTGAAGGTGTTCACTTTGATTTAATGTATACACCTTTAAAACATTTAGGATACAAAGCGGTGATTGTTAATTTAAGTGACATTTACGCAATGAATGCGCAACCCACGCAAATCACGATGAGCATCGCTTTTAGCAATCGCTTTAGTTTAGAAGCATTAAATGAATTTTACGATGGCGTACATCACGCTTGTGAATTATATGGTGTTGATTTAATCGGTGGTGATACAAGCACTTCTCAAAAAGGATTCATCATTTCTGTTACAGCGATTGGTGAAGTATCCCCAGATA
>DOMR01000115.1:0-1627 GCA_003509845.1 Chitinophagaceae bacterium
CAATTTTATTTTCCCTTTACAATTTGCCGAAGTCAATGGTCAAATTCCTAAAGTAACTGGACTCGGTTTTGTGGTCGCAATAACTTTAGTATTATTTATAGGCTGGTTGTCTTCTTTATTTTTTGTAGAAAGATTAGTATCCATCTTTGATAAACTTTTAGAAAAAACGCCCGGCATTAAAATAATTTATTCTTCTGTCAAGGATTTTTTAGAAGCATTTGCAGGGAATAAGAAAAAATTTGATCAACCCGTTTTAGTCAATGTTGACTCAACTGATGTATGGAGAATAGGATTTATCACTCAAAAAAATACAGAACATTTTGGACTAAAAGATTTTGTTACGGTATACGTTCCACATTCTTATGCAATTTCAGGTATAACTTATATTGTTTCTGCGGATCGAATTAAGAAAATGCCTAAAGGGGTGAATGCATCAGAGGCAATGAAGTATGTAGTTTCAGGAGGTGTAACCACAGTCGACGATGCAGAAGGTACATCAACAGTTAACGACTCAGGAAAGGCAACAATTACTAATATTGGCAATACCAATACCGAAGCCTAATTTGATAATTGTTCTAATTGATTAAAAAAGTTTTTAAATAATTTATTTCAAATAATGCAACTGCACAATTTTAATTCAGGTCCATCTATCTTACCACCCGAAGTTTTGGAACAAGCGGCGGCTGCGATTCATAATTTTAATAATACTGGATTATCTATTTTAGAAATAGGACATCGCACTTCGCATTTTGTTGAAGTAGTAACAGAGGCGCAACAAATTATAAAAAGATTAATGGGTTTAGATGATGCGTACGAAGTACTTTTTTTACAAGGAGGCGCTACCATGCAGTTCATGCAAGTGCCTATGAATTTGTTGGATGAAAATGGATTGGCTGCCATCTGTGACAATGGCGTTTGGGGAAATAAAGCAGTGAAAGAGGCGGGTATTTTTGGACCGGTAAAAGTAGTATCCGATACTTCTGACAAAAAGCATACTTATATAAATAAGCAGTTGGATGTACCAGCTAACACTACATATTTACATATTACGACCAATAATACCGTAGAGGGAACCCAATGGCATCAATACCCACAGACCAATGCCTTATTGGTTGGTGACATGAGTTCGGATATTTTTTGCAGACCCACTGCATTTAATCAGTTTGATTTAATATATGCAGGTGCACAAAAAAATATGGGTGCTGCAGGGGTTACTATCGTGGTGGTTAAGAAAGAAATTTTAGGAAAAGTAAATAGAAAAATTCCAGCCATTCTAGATTATAAAAAACATATCGACGCAGGATCATTATTAAATACACCACCCGTGTTTTCAATATATGTAAGCTTGTTAACGCTGCGTTGGATGGAAGCACAAGGCGGATTGGTTGAAATGGGTATACGAAATAATGCAAAAGCGCAACTATTATATGATACCATTGATAGCCTTCCTGCTTTTCATTGTCCAATTGCAAAAGAAGACAGAAGCATCATGAATGCAGTATTCTTTTTAACAGATCCAACGAGAGAAGCGTCATTTTTAGACCTTTGTAAAAAAGAAGGAATGATTGGTGTTAAAGGATACAGAACCGTTGGTGGCATTCGAGTTAGTATGTATAATGCAATGCCC
>DOMR01000115.1:1656-1945 GCA_003509845.1 Chitinophagaceae bacterium
CAAGTGTGCAAACATTTTGCGACCTGATGAAATCCTTCGGTTAAAAAATTTAAATCTCAAAAAAAAGAACGAACTTCGCGCCCATGGCAAAAATTAGTCCCTTTGAAGCAGTGCGTCCACAGCCTCAATTAGCAAAGCAAGTTGCAAGCAAACCATACGATGTTTTAAATAGTGCGGAAGCAAAAATAGAAGCAGTAGGAAATGCTTATTCATTTTTACATATCACCAAAAGTGAAATTGGATTACCAGACACAATTGATATTCATAGTGCCGAAGTGTATGAATTAGC
>DOMR01000115.1:1959-3033 GCA_003509845.1 Chitinophagaceae bacterium
TTAAATAATTTAACTGCATTTATACAACGTGATGTATTATTCAAAGAATCAAAACCATGTTATTATATTTATCAATTAATTATGGATGGTCGTGCACAAACAGGATTGGTTTGTGTGAGTAGCATTGATGATTATAATAATGATATTATTAAGAAGCACGAGTTTACACGTCCTGAAAAAGAATTAGATCGCATCAATCATATCAAGACCACAGGCGCACAAACAGGAAATGTTTTTTTAGCTTATCGCAATCAGGCAAGTATTGATACTTTGATTGAAAAATGGAAAACCAACAAAACACCTGTATACGACTTTACTGCGGATGATGGTATACAGCATACGGTGTGGGCGGTGAGTGATGAAACAGTGATTGATCAAATCACAACTATTATTGAAACCGAAGTGCCTTGTACTTATATCGCCGATGGCCATCACCGCGCAGCTTCTGCAGCAAAAGTATTGGTTGCATTGCGTGAAGAAAATAAAACCAAAGCGGGCGATGATGAAAAAAAGATCTCTCCTTATTTCTTAACTACTTTATTTCCAGCCAATCAATTACAAATCATGGATTACAACCGTGTGGTAAAGGATTTAAATGGACATACTGCTGATACTTTTATTGCAGCCTTATCTAATCAGTTTGAAGTAGCCAATTGCGATACTGCTTTTAGACCAACTGCATTGCATCATTTTGGCATGTATATAAATAAAACTTGGTATAGTTTAATTGCAAAACCAGGAACGTATAATGACGCTGATCCGATTGGTGTGTTAGATGTCACTATTTTACAAAATAATATTTTAGCGACTTTATTAAATATTCATGACCAACGTACTGATAAGCGCATTGATTTTGTGGGCGGCATACGTGGATTAGGAGAATTAGAAAAACGCGTTGATAGTGGTGATATGGCGATTGCATTTAGTTTGTATCCTGTCACCATTGATCAATTGTTTAATATCGCAGATGCAGGTGAAGTAATGCCACCAAAAAGTACTTGGTTTGAACCTAAATTGCGCGATGGTTTATTAACCCACTTGATACATTCTTAAAAAATTGTTGAATCCGACGCT
>DOMR01000115.1:3147-3291 GCA_003509845.1 Chitinophagaceae bacterium
TTCTTTTTTTTATGCTCCTATTTTTGTATTTTGTAAAGTAAAAAATTGCCTGCTATATGGAAATCAAAAGACTCTTTGATTGTATTGATTATCAATTGACCAATTTTCCGCAAGATGCGATGTTGGCTGGAAAAGAAAATGGAA
>DOMR01000115.1:3514-4795 GCA_003509845.1 Chitinophagaceae bacterium
TACGTTTATCTTAAATGATGCATCCGTACAATATATGTTTGCGAGTAATCAAGAACTATTTGATAAAGTGATGTCCATCAAGGATAAAGTGCCTTGTTTAAAAGAGGTATATACATTTGATAAAATAGCGGGTGCTAAACATTGGACCAGTTTATTTAATAAGGATGCAGAAATTATCGAACAAGTAAAGGTGATTAAGAAAACAATACCCGTGGATCAGGTAGCCACTTTTATTTATACTTCAGGTACAACAGGAACACCTAAGGGTGTAATGCTTACGCACAAAAATGTGTACTTCAATTTGATGATGGGAAAAAAATCATTTCCTTTTCAGGATGCACCAGATCAAAAAGTATTGAGCTTTTTACCATTGAACCATATTTTTGAAAAAGTAGCTTCCTATATTTATATGTATAGTGGCATGAGTATTTATTATGCTGAAAGTTTAGAAACCATTGGAGAAAATTTAAAAGAGGTTTCTCCGGATTGTTTTTCAACGGTACCTAGGTTATTAGAAAAAATGTTTGAAAAAATAATGATGAAGGGAGAGGAGTTGACGGGTGTAAAAAGAAAATTATTTTTTTGGGCAGTGGCCTTGGGTGAAAAGTATGACAATATAACCCCTGGTAGTTGGTGGTATCGTACGCAATTAAAACTCGCAAACAAATTAATATTTGTAAAATGGCGCGAAGCCGTTGGAAGCAATGTAAAATTTATAGTAACAGGTGGCGCTGCATGTCAAGTAAAGCTATTGCGCATTTTTAATGCTGCACAAATCCCAGTATATGAAGGCTATGGCCCAACAGAAAATAGCCCCATCATTAGTTTAAATTTGAGAACCCCAGGTGGAACTAAATTTGGAACTGTAGGAAAAGTAATTCAAGGGGTCGACTACAAGTTAGAAGCGGATGGAGAAATATGTGTGGCAGGACCAAGTGTTATGCTAGGTTATTATAAGCGTCCTGATTTAACAGCCGAAACTATTATTAATGGTTGGTTGCATACAGGCGATATTGGTGTAGAAGAGGCGGGCGGTTATTTAAAAATCACCGATCGTAAAAAAGAATTATTTAAAACCAGTGGGGGCAAATATGTTGCACCGCAACCTGTTGAAAATAAGATGAAGGAAAGTCCATTCGTGGAGCAAATTATGTTGGTGGGTGATAATAAGCGTTTTGTGAGTGCTTTAATTGTGCCTTCATTTGCAAAATTAAAAGAGTGGTCTAAGCAGCACGGCATTCAGTTTACCAGCAATGAGGAAATCATAAAAAATTCAATGGT
>DOMR01000115.1:4821-5022 GCA_003509845.1 Chitinophagaceae bacterium
TACGAAGATGCAGTTAGTGAGTATAATCAATTGTTTAATCAAGTAGAACAAGTTAAAAAATTCACATTGATGTCAAGAGAATGGGGTATTGCTTATGATGAGATGACGCCTAAAATGAGCATCAAGCGAAAAGTAATTCTATCGCATTTTGAAAAAGAGATTGAAGCAATGTATGTTTAATATATTGGGAGTGCAATCTTA
>DOMR01000115.1:5163-6582 GCA_003509845.1 Chitinophagaceae bacterium
CATTTTATAATAAAAAAGGGAAACTTATTATTATTGGTGGAGGCGCTATACCGGATTCCCTATTTTCATTTTTTGCAAATTATTGTGGTGGCAAGGATCAACCTGTAGTTTATATTCCTACTGCAACCACAGATGAAGCGTATATTCAAAATGGAGAACATCTGCTAAAATTTACATCGCGCGGTTTCAATAATTTAAGTACGATTCATACGCGCAATAAAAAAGAGGCAGACGATCCTAAAAACATTGCCCTGTTGCGCAATGCAAAGGGTTTATATTTTGGCGGGGGTGACCAACAATTGATTGCAGATGCATATGCAGGAACTAAATTGTATGATGAGATGATTGCCTTATTAGATAGGGGAGGCGTCATTATGGGAACCTCTGCTGGTGCCACAATTATGGGATCCTTAATGATTGGCGGAGATGCTCGGAATGATATAAGTAAAAAATATACACTTAATCCAGCCTTTTCATTTATGACCAATACTGCACTGGATCAACATGTGCTAGCGCGTAATCGACAATTTGATTTAATACCCGTTATTGAACATTATCCTGGTACTTTGGGTATTGGAATAGATGAATCTACTGCTATTATTGTGGAAGCAGGTCAATTTAGGGTTTGGGGAAATTCATATGTGATGTTATATGATTCAATGGATTGGGCGGAACAAAAAAAGAAATGGGGCCTTGTATTAAAACCTTTTAAAATGATGTCTTCCGGTAGTCGATTTAATTTATTGACTAGAGCGATAGCGGAATAAGTGTTTTGCATTTTATGGAGCCGCATCTTCGACCACACATTAAATTAACGCCGCGCATTAAAACTATTCCATGCATTAAAATGGCTAGGCTAAAAACTTTTCTTTTATAATAGTTTCAACTTGCTTATCCTGAATTTTGCTTTCCAACCAGGAAATAATATCCAAGTACATAAAGGCGCGGCTTTCCAATTTATTAACCGTAAGTGGTTGCAAGGTTTGGAGTAAATGAATAAATGATTTTTTAATTATTTCTTTATTACTTAACAAGCTATTTTCTTCCCCGCCTTTTTGAATAGACTTTCTTAAAAAATTAAATAGCACTTCTTCCACCGTACTTAAGTTTTTCATTTTATACATAAAACGATAAACTGATTTGGATAAATAGTTGACTACTTCGGTATTGCCTAATTCATAATGTGCAATCAAATGCAATAAACGTGCGTAACATTGGATATCATCCCGTAGATTCAGTTTCCAGTTGATAATTTTATTTAAATAATCAATTGCTTTGGCAGGTTTGCCTGCACCAAAATACAAGCAAGCAATTTTATAATAAAATACCAATATACGGTGACTATCTAAGTATAATTCAATTTCCTTCAACTTGGCTTCCATGGCGGGTATCATAGCTAAGCCCTCACTAAAACTACCC
>DOMR01000029.1 GCA_003509845.1 Chitinophagaceae bacterium
CACCACCGCCGTAGGGTCATTCGTGTATCCCCAGTCCAAGCCAATGGCGACCAGCTTGTCACCAGCAAAGTCGATGCCGTCAACCTGCTGCCAATCGTCAAAGACCACGCCCTGCAGTGATCCGACTTCGCCCAAGCCGTAGACCTTCCACCAGTTCGCCCAGTACGTCGATGTTGCCGCCTTGACCTGCGCCGCTTCGATGTCATCGCGGATCGTTGCTGGCAGTGCCTCGTTGTCGCGGTATGTCAGCACCAGCAACTCACTGTCTTGCTCGGCTAAGACCTCCGTGTGCGCCCAGAACTCCGACACCGGGTTGAAGTCGATGTAGATGGCTTCGCTTGTTCTGATCGCCAGCTGATGGTATGCCTCGAACTCGATGTTGTTGGCCTCGTTGATGTACAGCACCTGCCGCCTTGCCCCGCGTAGCTTCGCCTCCTGATCCGCGCTGAAGAACTCAATCGTGCTGCCATTGGCAAACGTGTATGTCAGCAGCGTCTTGTTCCACCCTTCATCGCGCCAGCGGTTTGTCCACTGCATGACCTTGACAAAGTCTTTCATCGCGCCACGGCGTAAGTGTGGGATGGATTCAGATACGACGCTGATTTCCGTTTTTGCCTTGGCAGCGATGTGAATCAGGACTGCAAGGATGGCGTATGTTTTTCCCGCACTTGTCCCGCCTTGGATGACTTTCTTGCGAGCCGTCATCCGCCTGATGCGCTTTATCGCGGTGGTGTGATGAAATGCCATTTGTAACCGAGGTGGGGTTCGAACCCACGTTTACAACTTCTGTTTACGGTCGGGGTGCGCACTCCCTAATTGTCGTTTTACCACTTAAACTACTCGGTTGTTTTGTCCAGTTTTTTTGTCAATAAACTGGACATTTTAGTCAGGACTTTAACCTGTAATCTCCCGCACTTCTGCGTTTTCTATTTGGGTTTGGAGGGATTGGATAAACTCACCAAGACTTCCTTTATCTTCTCCCACAAATTGCATACCTGCCCAATATGCTTTATCAATATCCTTCTCTGTGTACTTCCTATCCTTGTTATCTTCAAGGGCTTGGTTGTAACCTCTAATAAAAGAATCATAGCCAATTTGGCCTATGCTATCTTCTATATCATCATATTCACATCCAATAAACTTTTCTGCCTTCTTCTCCACATCCACCTCACCAATTAGTTCTTTTACTTCTTGAAGAGATAACCTTTTTATACCTTCGATAACCATCATTCCTTTTGGTATTGTTGAGTGTGTGATTTTCTTTTGATTGGTATATGCCCCATCTACCCTTGCTTCATATATACCTTTAACATGATGATATGTCCAATCACCTTCTTTAATCTCTGAATCATCCACTATAATGTAGTGGTCTGTGTTAATCTTTATTAGTTTCATATTATTTTATTTTTGTAGTCAGGACAGGATTCGAACCTGCATTGTTGTACACCATCTTACTTATGTTTCTGGGTTTCGCCCATTGGTTACGTTACTCTGCCGAGTTACGACTAGCCTACATTGTTTTCACATAAGTAAAGCGTCTACCATTCCGCCACCTGACTGTATGTTGCCCCCCAAGGATTCGAACCTCGATAAACAGAATCAAAATCTGCTGTCCTGCCGTTAGACGAGGGGGCAGTGGCTTTTCCAAGATGTCAAAGAACAATTTTTATTGTTGCTCCCGCAATTTTTAATATATATAAATATACAAACAAAATTTGAAAATTCCAAATATTTTGCATGACTTTTATATGACTATTATCAACAAAAAAGCCCGAATTTCTTCGGGCTTGCTTAAATATTCATATGTGAGTCATATGCTTCAAACAAGCCCATATAAGGCATAATCCGTAATGGTATTAAACCATTTGGGACTTGAGCATATATGGAGTTGTTGTGAAAGCATGTTGTATTTTATATATTATACGTATTGTAAAAAAATGTAAAAATCGATTTTTAAATTAATGGTGATATAATAACTTTAAGAATAAGTAGAATAATCCAAAGCAAAATTACTAAAGATGAAAAACCTACTACTAAGTAGTAAAATATATCAAATCGTGTGTTTTTTAGTTTCATAACTTTAATTTTTAGTAGTCAGGACAGGATTCGAACCTGCAAGTGGTATATCCATGTAATTCAGTTCCACCATCTAAACGTATTTAGGATATGCGTCTACCAATTCCGCCACCTGACTGTTTAATCCTAAAGGTGATCCCCGAAACCATGCTGAGTGGCTACCAACTGCGGGTTTTCCAAGTAGCGACCAATCTCTTTGTATCCAGCCTCGATGCTTACAAAAGCAATGCTCTTACATCCGATTTTGACAATACACCCTCTATCTAGCACATGAATGCCAATCTCCCAGTGTTTTAGGATGTCTAAATTTCTGCGATCAGCTATTTGCTCTTTGCTTTCGTAAGGTTCGATTGGTGTCTTGCACACTGGAATCTCTTCGAGGCATTGTGGCATTTCTTCGACAGGTTCTCCTCTAAATTCGACAGGTTCTCCTCTTAATCTTAGTTCTTCATTCATTTTGATTTGGTTTAAATTGTTTTTATTTCATTAATAACTTCTAATGGCATCTTTCTAATGCAATAATCAATAATATGCTTTAACTCATGCCGTTGTATAAGTAAAAATTCTAATGAGTAATCTATAAAACCTGTTATATTGTCCTCTTTTTTTTCAATTTGGGGTAATAACTTTAAGCATATTTCTTTAGCTATTTTTTGAATCATATCATTCTTAATTCTCTCTTCTACAAACTCCGGAGAAAGACGATACTTATCAAAGTCAAGCAACATTTCTTTAGCATAACAAGTTTTAATAGTATGGTAATTATCCTCCAATAGTTTACCTTGCTTATAGTCTATTAGAGCATTAATTATCTCTTTATGGGGCTCAATACCCTGTAGGTTTACTTCTATACTCATAACTTTTACTTTTTAGTAGTCAGGACAGGATTCGAACCTGTATTCCGTGTACTTAGGATTCACTTCTGAGGAACCATACTGTGAGCGTCTATCATTCCGCCACCTGACTTGGTTTTTGTTGATTACTGTGCTGTAGCAGTAGTATCAACACTTCCACCCAGATCCATAGTATCCTGATATAGCGAATCAACTGACTCAGTAGTCGGTTCGGTGGTGGGAGTTTCGGTGGTTGGCCATGAGCAAGCTGTGATCATCATAGCACAAACGAGCATTAACGCGAACATGTTTTTCATAATTTTGGTTTTTTTTTAAATTGTTAAACATAATTAAATATACAAATAAACTTTTAAACATCCAAGCTTATTTTTGCGATCCTAACAAGACTCGAACTTGTAACCTACTGCTTAGAAGGCAGTTGCTCTATCCAATTGAGCTATAGGATCATATGCATAGGGGCTCCCTGTTGTTAATTTCCGGATAATTACAAACAGCCGTATTTCTTACACTCCCCTTTTTGTACCCCGGACCGGACTTGAACCGGTACAACCTCATCGGTTACAGGATTTTAAGTCCTGCGTGTCTGCCAATTTCACCACCAGGGCATATTTTATCTTAATGCTAATTGCTTTTTTATATTTTCTATAATTTGCACAACACTTTCATACTCAGAAACAACTAACGGATCGAGATTAGATTTATCTTTATACTTAGCCCAAAGATCTTCTCTATGTTTAGTATAAAATACTAAATCATCCATTAACCTTTTCTCCATTAAATTATTTGTTTCATTTTTCATATATCTAAATATATTAAAAGATATTCAAAATTCCAAACTTAAGTACATTTTTTTTATGATATGCATGCCAATTAGCCCCACCACCCCCCAATTCCTCCGTATATATTTATCTATCAACATACCTCCATTGCTTTAAAATTGGATCCCATGTAGAATATCCTTTTCTCCTATGTTGGTTATCATAATGATCTACTCGGTTTAACAAACGGTTTTCTCTAGAATATCCTTTTTTTCTATATTGGTTATCATAATGATCTACTTGATCAAAAAACACATTTTTTCTAGAATGCCCTGTTTTGTTACCCGAAGCATCATAGTGGTCGGTTTGATTAAGCCAATTATTTTCTCTAGAAAATCCTATCATCACTCCGTTTTTATAAGTTTCGGTTCGTTGTAAAAAAGGATTATATCTTTCAATTGTTTGGGCTTTTAAACTAATAAACGTTATTAGCAAAAGACATGTTGTGAATATTTTTTTCATTATTATTGTTTTTTACGCGCATATAAGCAAGTTCTACTTTATCTCGCATCTCCATGTGAGAATGCATTTGCTGTATTGTATCTAACGTTTTAAGCACCTGTTCACGCAAACCTTCGCAATGGGCTTCAAATAAAATATCTTCAATTACACACATAGAAAAAAAATTTAGATCCCCCCACCATTGGGGGGACCTAAATACATATATTAATTTGCGTATTCCATTGCCAACTCAAACAATTCAGAATTAATCTTCATGTCTTGTTGGAAATTCTTGATTCTACGAGCTTTACGCAACTTTGTGCTCTCAACATTAACATATGTAAAACCACCATTAATCAATTTTTCTTGAATGGTGTTAAATATATTCCACAATGTTGGAGTTTCGTCTTCTTTGCGAGTTGGGCGGAGCAAATCTTCAAGATCAACTTCTACCTCTTCTCCTTTAAAACGGGTTCCAAGTGCTCTTTTAGCAAAATCAAGTGCTTGCTCTTGACCCAATTCAACTTGAGCCAAATGGTTCATAGCTTCGATTGTTAATGGGAGTCTTTCAAGCATTTGTTTAATTGTTTGTTGCAATTCTTCAAACGAATAACCCATATGACGAATACGCATATTTTCAAAAGTTTGGGTTGATATCACCAGCCCATTAGAGCAAATTAATCTAAATAAGCCGGCTGTGAATGTAAATGAATTTTTACCATCATGCGAATTGGTAAGGAGGATTTGTGGGTAAACATTATCGCCATTTTCTCCAGTAATCTGGATATCATTATTGCGGAAAACAACTAAATGTTTTTGGAATCCAACATCTTTACGGGCTTTGACTTCTTTAGCATCGGAAACTTCCCAGCCCAAAAGATTCATATCGTCTATGATTTTTTCGGTGGGAATGTGGGTGTACTTTTCACTAACCGTCGGTGCGGCTTGCAAGGTGAAAATTGAAGGAGCTTTTGAACGGATTTCGTTCTTGGTGAGAAATTGGTTTTTCATAACTAGAAATTGGTTTTCCATAACTTTTTATTTTTTTATTTTATGTTGGAAATGTACGAAAGGGGTCCTGCGGAGCCAAATTTTTTGGATGACTTTTTTATGACCATTTTTCTTTTAATCGATTTGTTTGTTATAAATATGGTATATCCTTTTTTCGTATGTAAAAATTTTTTTAAGAGTAAAATTCGGTTCTATGGATTTTTTAATAAAGTTGCCATATTGGAAATGCGGGTTAATTGTGGGGGATATAAGGATATATGCGTCGATGATGGGAGTGGTTGGTTAGATATAAGGATATATGCGTCGAGGGCGAGATATAGTTAAGAGTGTACTTTCCATCGAAGCACTTCCAGCCCCGCCCGGCGCCCGCTATGGACACCAACGCGCGTGGTATACTATGCCATATGATAATATGCGGCGTACGTACGTACGCCACATACTACCCACCATTCCTACCTACTTATTGCATCTACTACCAATTGATAAATGCCATAAAAAAAAGCCACAAACAACAATGTAATTACTATGCTTGAGGCAACTTGAGTGAACACCCGTTTTAGGGCTTTAATGTCTGATTTTTTCATAGCTGGGTTATTTATTTTGCTATTTTAGTTATTGCTAAAGTGGTAGTTGAATGTTGCTTCTTGTAAATTAAATTTATCCCACAACTCATGTATGTCTGCATACTTGTCATCGATGTCTAAATCTTCTTTATTCATCAACCATTTAATAAAACGCAAACGCAATTCTGCTTGCTCTTGGAGGTGGGGGTGATTCATTTCAATTAATGCATCACTCAGGTGGGATTGGATTGCTGTTCTAATTTTCATAACTTTTATTTTTTTTATTTAGTGTAAATATACGAACGAATTTTATAACATCCAAATGACGGGATTATGACTCTTACTTACATTCAATTGCAAACCAAACCGAACGATATAGGCCTTCATATTTCTCATTTTGATTACCATACAACACTCCATTAATTACTGCTACTGCATGGCCTTGAACTATTAATACAAATCGGCCTGTTGGGTTGTTTTCCATAAATGATTTAAGTGTATAACCGGTTGGTTTTTTATATTTAGGGTTAATTAACATTGGGCGTTGGATTGAATTTAGACTTGAACTTGCTTTATTGTACCTACCTTGATATGATGGATGGGCACCTACTAAATCAATCTTGTATCCATTTTTAACTTTACCAATAATTAATCCACCAAATGCATGCATCATAGTACCTTGTCTATCTCTACGGAACAATTTCTCTTTAACCCATTCATGTGCTTGATCGTATGGAATATCTAAAGCACACATAAACGCTCTAACAACACAATCATTGGTTTCTTTTGAAGCCAATTTACTAACTTGCTGTTGGGCTAAGGAACGGGAACATACAAAACGATTGTCTACAATCATTTCTCGTTCTTTACCCCACAATGTTCTTGATTTACATGTTACTTGTATTGACATAACCTTTATTTTTTTATTTATGGTGTAAATGTACGAATAAGAGCCATGATCTCCAAATGACGGAGTCATGACCCTTACTCACACAACAAATATTACATTCTAACGTATACGATTTTACTATTTGATAATTCAAAATACATTTTCTGTTCAACTACTCCATTTCGGTTTTTACTAAACATCATGTATGACATTCCACCATCACGTTCTGCTTCACGTCTCATTTCCATCATAGCATCAACCATGTGTTTCAATTTATTTGAACCTACAAATACACCAGCTTTAGTAACTTGCTGAATTAGCAAAAATGATGTGAATTTGCATTCTTTATTTTCGCCTTTATTCTGCTTCATACACAAATCAACTAACCATGATTCTGCCATTTTGCGGTCCCAATTATTATCATCTCTAACACCATCAATTATTTCAGCAACACTATCAATCAAAACTAAATCCCAACCTAAATTAAGTGATTGCTCAATAACATCTTTGGTGTTGTAATCGAGGTAATCTTGAATAAA
>DOMR01000031.1:0-5775 GCA_003509845.1 Chitinophagaceae bacterium
GGTGCCGAAGATACTTATTGCATTGAAGCATTGATGCAGGATGGTAAAGCTTTGCAAGCAGGTACCTCTCATTTTTTAGGTCAAAATTTTGCAAAAGCATTTGATGTAAAATTTAGTGATAAAAATAATACGCAAGAATATGTTTGGGCAACAAGTTGGGGTGTAAGTACCCGACTCATTGGTGGATTAGTGATGACCCATAGTGATGATGAAGGTTTGGTTTTACCGCCAAGAATTGCACCTGTGCAAGTGGTCATCGTACCTATTTTTAAAGGAGACGAACAAAAAGCAATGATTGATGAAAAGATGGCGGTTGTTGTAGCCTCTTTTAAAGCAGCGGGCATCAGAGTTAAATATGATAATACAGATAACAATCGACCAGGTTGGAAATTTGCGGAGTATGAATTAAAAGGGGTGCCAATTCGTATTGCGGTGGGACCAAGGGATTTAGAAAACAACCAAGTTGAATTAGCGCGTCGCGATACCAAGGAAAAAACAGCCATTTCATTGGAGGGATTAACCGAAACAGTTGCCGCATTATTATTAGAGATACAATCCAACTTATTGCAACGCGCAACAAAATATCGTGACGATCATATTACATCAGTGGATACCTGGGAGGAATTTATAAATGTATTGGATAACAAAACTGGTTTTGTTTTAGCGCATTGGGATGGGACTGCTGAAACCGAAGAAAAAATTAAAGACCAAACCAAAGCAACCATTCGTTGTATACCATTAGATAATCCATTAGAAGTCGGTAAGTGCATTCTCACTGGCAATCCTTCCAAGCAACGCGTTTTATTCGCGCGTGCTTATTAAGCGCTAAGAATATTCAATGCGACAAAAAGCCATTCCCGAAGTTTTAATGCCATTTCTTGATGGAAAGTTGTTGCTCATTGATAAGCCACTACAATGGACCTCATTTGATATCGTTAATAAAATTCGTTACCTAATCAGGGTAAAAAAAGTGGGGCATGCAGGCACTTTAGATCCATTAGCCACAGGCTTATTAATTGTTTGTACTGGAAAGTTTACCAAACAAATAAATGAATACCAAGGTTTGCCAAAGGAGTATACGGGCACTTTGGTATTAGGTGCAACAACTGCTTCCTATGATTTAGAAACGGCCCCTGAAAATTTTAAAAATATAACGCATTTGACGGAGCTTGAAATAGTCAATGCGACACTTCCGTTTATTGGTGAAATTTTACAAATGCCACCACAACATTCTGCCATCAAAAAAGAGGGGATGCGTTTGTATGAATCTGCCCGAAAAGGAATTGAAGTAAAAGTGGATCCGCGAAAAGTAAATATTATTAGTTTTGAAATTACCAAAATCCATTTACCCAATATTGATTTTAAAGTAGTTTGTTCAACGGGTACTTATATCCGAAGCTTAGTGAAAGATTTTGGGGAAGCCCTAGGTGTAGGCGCTTATATGAGTGCATTAAGAAGAACAAAAATTGGCGATTTTAAAATTGAAGATGCAATTCACTGGGAGGATTTGAAAAAAGAAATTGATGATTTATTGGCAACGCAAGTGGAGATGGATCCAGGGACTAATGCGTAAATAAAAGCGTGATTTTAAAAAGGTAAGCCAATGCCAAATTGCCAAGCATAATTATTTACACTAGTTCCATTCTGTTTTACTTCCGTCCATTTTATGTTAGTGATGTCCATCCAACCTTGATTGTTGGCTCTTGTAGGGTCTTTCATTTTCAAGGCGTAGTCAATCCTGACAATAAAATAATTAAAATCAAGTCGCAGACCTGTTCCCACCGCTATCGCTAAGTCCTGATATAATCTGCTCAGTTTGAAGCCCGCCATGGGATCTTCCTTGGTATCTCTGGCATTCCAAATATTTCCGATATCTGTAAATACTGCCGATCCAATTTTGTAGGAACCCCATTGAAATAAGGGGAATCGATATTCTAAGTTGGCTTCCAATTGCAAGTCACCGAAACGATCAAAACTTTGACTTTTAGCACTGGTATCATAAAAGTTGGAACTGCCTAATCCCAATTGGCGAAGTCCCCAAGCACGCATACTATAAGGACCACCTGCAGTGAATTGTTTAAAGAAGGGGAGTTGTCCGCTCAGTGTATTATTATTACTATAATTATTGCCCCAGCCACCCATAATTCTCCAAGCGAGTTCGGTGTAATCGTATTTATATATCTTTCTTAGTTCTGCCTCCAATTTTAAATAGCGGTAAATATTTGATTTTAAACTGGTCAACCCTAATAGGCCACCTGCTTCTTCAACACCAATTCTGAAATAAGTATTTTGACGGGGATTTTTTATAGTGCTGCCTTGATAGATATAATTTAATGTTTGACTAATTACATTGCCTTCGTTAAATGATGATCTTAAAAATGGATTAAGTATTAATAAGCTATCTAGTTTTGAAAATTTATTGATTTGATAAAACTCAATATTTAAAGGTTTGTAAATCCAAGTGCCAGTAGTGGCAAACTTATTTTTTTTCCATTCGTAGCCCCAACTGGTGGTGAAAGATTTTAATTGGTAATAATTTAATCGATCTATATATGCACTGTTTAATGAAAAATTGGTTCTGGTATTTTTCGAATTGCTACTTTTCTGTGGCGTAAATGGTAAGATTAAAGAGGGGAAGCTATAGGTATGTCCTACGTTCCAAAGTAAGGTTTGTGTTAAATTATTATTGCTATTCCCTACATTCAACTCAATGCCCAATCTTAAATTGGTAATGGAGGGGATTGATTTTTTTGCTACATTTTTATCTCGGTAGGTAAAGTTGGTGGAGAGTCCTAATAAATTACCCGAGGTTAACTGTGATGTATTTCTACTCCCTTCTACATCAAAGCTATAGCTACGACGTAAGGCAGGCAATAAAAAATAATGCAGGTATACGCTGTCCTGCTTGATTGTTGTCCGCCCGTCAATTTGTTGCCAAGCGCCTAAGCTACTAAAATTATTAAGTGTTTGGTAATACAAGTTCTCATTATATAAGTCCCCTTTTTTAATAAAGCTTTGTTGCTCAAATATGTTTGATTTATAATTTCGCTTTCTATAGGAATGAACGATACCGTTTTTATATTCAGAAAAAGGAGGAGGTGTTGTTAAAATACTGTCTGGGTTGTCAGTTAATTTTAAATCACTATAAAATAATTGTCTGCCAACATGGTATTGTTTAACAATGGAAGGACTGGTGTTTCGCAGTTGAATACTTACTTTCCAACTTGGATTTTTATCCTTCATCAAAGCTGCATTGGTCACTTGATTTATTTGCGCAAGTGGATCAAGGTTTAATTGCATCAAGCTTTGATCAATCGTATCAATTTCGGCAAAAATCTTTTCTTTGGTAAAATTAAAATAACCTTGCGATCTGAATAGCGTCACCAATCGATCTAATTCATTATTAATATTTTCATTTGAAAATGGTTGTCCTTTTTTTAAATAGGATTGGCTTAAATGATTGATCGCAATTTGTTGTAATTTTTTATCAGTGAGTTGGTAGGTAATACTATCTAGTAAAGTTTTTTTATTTAATTGCACTAGCATCGTGATTCTAGTTCTCCATTCGTTGTTAATGGTATCAATTTTTATGATCGGTGTGAATTCAGTTTGGTTGTAACCTTTACTTGCCAAATAGGCGTGCATATATTGAATGGTCCTAGGAAGTCGTTCCGGTTGAAAATTGATGGGTTGTAACACGGTATTGAAAACACCAAATTGCCTAATCTTTTTTACTTTTAAGCTATCATCCCAATAATTACCTAATTCATTCACTAATTGCTGTTGCATTGCCTTGTTATCAGCCCCTTTGACGATTATTTTATTCTCAAATACAAAGGAAACCTGCTTTGGATAGTCGTGTACAAGTGCATTTTTAACATCTGCGCAGGCCGTAAATAAAAATAAAAGGGCAACAAGATAAAATCTTGAAAAGAAACTGATATTTTTAAGCCTCAGAAACAACATAATACAGATGAATAATAATGAGCTCAAATATATCCAATCTTTTGCCCATAAAAAACATTGGGACCAAGAATCTGTATTTATTGTCGAAGGACCAAAATTGGTGAAGGAGTTATTGGAAAGTGATTGGACCATTGAAAAAATATATGCGAGTGCCGAGTGGCTAAATGCACAGGAGCCAATAGGCGTGCCTACGGAGCAGGTGGATGAAATTATATTAGCACGTATCAGTCAATTCAAAACCGCCAATCAAGTACTTGCATTGGTAAAGAAAAAAGTTGTCAATGCGCCACTTCAATTTGACAAGGAATTCACCCTAGTGTTAGATGGCATTCAGGATCCTGGAAATTTTGGTGCAATCATTAGAACTGCAGATTGGTTTGGCGTAAAGCAAATGTTGGTATCGGAGGATAATGCTGGTTTATACAACCCGAAAGTCATACAAAGTACGATGGGTAGTTTTTTAAGAGTCAATGTGACGCAGTGCAACATAGAAACAGTTTTGTCTAATAATAAGTTGCCTGTTTATGGGGCAGTATTATCAGGGGCGCCGCTTGCAAGAACAAAAATGCAGGCCCCTTGTTTTTTAGTGATTGGAAATGAATCAAAAGGGATACGAACCAATTTGCAACCCTTTATAACACATCCAGTGACTATTACAAGTTTTGGTGCAGCTGAATCATTGAATGCTGCAGTGGCTACTGGAATTTTATTGTCTAGTTGGCGGGCTTAATCAAATCGTATTGCAGCCGCTGGAGAAATTCTTTTAATCCAAAGTGTGGGAATTAAAAATGAGACATAACTTATCACTGCGGTTCCCAATAATATTACTACAATTTGTGTAGGGACTATTTTTATGGGTAATGTTTTAATGAAGTAGGCAGTTTCATCTAATTGTATCCACCCAAAATATTGTTGTAATAAGGATAGCCCTAGTCCCAAAATGCTTCCTAATATAATACCTGACCAGCATATAATGCTTGCTTGATAAATAAACACTTGTCTAATAAAACCATTACTGGCACCCATGGCAGTGAGTGTACCAATCATCGAAACCCTTTCCAACATTAATATAAATAAGCAGGTGATTAAGTTTACAATGGCAATAATCAACATGATGGTTATCGCCACATTTCGGTTGATAGTTTGTACGCCAATCCAGTCAAAAATTTGCGGATAGTAATTGGGAATTGTTGTACTCACCCAGTTGTCGGGTAATTGCGCTTGTATGGCATCTTTTTGTTTGTCAATCTGTTCCGCATCCTTTAAGTTAACCGTATATCCATCTACTTCCGTAATATTATTTCTTAATTGATACAATGATAAAATATCAATCATGACATATTGCTGATCATAATCCTGCATCCCTGAGTGATAAAACCCTACCACTTTAAATTTGCGTTGTTGTACACTCGTGCCGTTTAAAAAATATAATTTGATATATTCATTCAATGGGATGTTTAATTTTTTTGCAATGGCATCTGAGATAATGATTTCCTTCATAATGCTATCTTTTGAAGGGGTTAATTTATTACCCTGCACTAAAAAAGGAACGGGGTCGTCTGCATTTACGCCGAGGGCTACAATTCCTTCAATATCTTGTTTAAAGGAGATGACAGTAGATTGCGAAATGAATGGCGTGATCGACTTTATTTGTTGTTGACTTGAATTTATTAAAGCATTAACTACAGCGTCATTTTTTCGAAGGGGTTTCCCATTAACAGATTCAATTCGAATATGTCCCCAAAATGAAAACACTTTATTTGCAATGCTTTCTTGAAATCCATTGACCAAGGATAAGGTTAAAATAAT
>DOMR01000031.1:5901-9117 GCA_003509845.1 Chitinophagaceae bacterium
GGGCTAATTTTTATCAAATCTAGTTTTTTATTCTTAAAAATAATGAATAAAGAACTAGATTCGTGTTGGACAAAATGAATTAAGATATGGGTAAGCAATTGCTTATTTTACTGGGGCTTTTACTAGGGTTGCAAGCATTCTCAGCGAATACCATCAATCCGGATAAAGTATATGATAGCAGTATCAAAACTATTCGCGTTCATCCAATGGGGAATGCCCTTGCCATACCAGTGATCTCATTAAGTCAGATGAATCCGCTTGAAATTAGCTTTGATGATTTGAAAGCCAAGTATCAGAATTATTTTTATTCTGTCGAATTGATGAATGCAGATTGGCGTTCGGCTAATTTGAGTGTTTTTGATTATTTACAAGGGTTTAATCAAAATAGAATAACACAATATTCCATTTCCTCTATTGCAATTCAGCGGTATTATCATTACAAGTTTACTTTCCCTAATTCCAATTGTCGCCCCACGAAATCAGGCAATTACATTATCAAAGTGTATAAGGATTCAAATCCGCAACAGATTGTTTTTACAAGCCGTTTTTTTGTAGTGGATGACCAGGTTTCAATTTTATCTTCCATTCAAGAACCCTTTGATGGTAATATTTCAAAAACACATCAAAAAGTACAATTGTCTGTAGAAACAAAAAAGCTTTCTTTTTTTCAACCTGATCAAATACAAGTGCAGGTCATCCAAAATTATCGGTATAATGATGCACTACGTGTAAATGCCCCCAATTTTGTTAGAGGCAGCTTGCTTGAATATAATAGCGAACGAGATTTAATTTTTCCATCGGGGAAGGAATTAAGATGGCTTGACTTACAAAGTTTTCGGTTAAAGTCGGATCGCATTTTAAATTTTGAAGCGACCGCAAATGGAACCATCGTTAATGTCAAACCTGATTTTTCAAGAGCGACGACTCCTTATTTTATTTTTAAAGATGTAAATGGGCAGTTTTTAATTTCAAATTCAGAGTCAATAGATAGTGACAACCAAAATGATTATGCTACGGTTGTATTTACTTATGTTCCACCCAATCGATTACCATTAATAGGGGAAACTTTGTATTTGTCTGGGTCGCTTACGAACAATATGTTAGATGAATCATCTGAGATGAAATTTAATGCGGTGACAAGAGCGTATCAAAAGTCCTTGTTGCTAAAACAAGGGTATTATAATTATTCCTATATTTTGAGGGATAAGGCAGCCCCAGATCCCATGCTCGATTTTAACGAAACAGAAGGGGATCATTGGGAAACAGAAAATGCCTATTCCATTTTTATTTATTATCGTCCGCCAGGTGCCAGACATGACCATTTAATAGGCTTTACAACGATACATTCCAATCAATATTAGGTAGTTATAGCGGTACTTTTTTAATCAATTCATTTGTCCTACATTTGCACCGGCAGGTCTTACACGACCAGCTCCTGCTGAACTTCCCCAGGGTAGGAATACAGCAAGGATAGGCGGTTGAGCGGTGTGATGTGAGTAGCCTGCCACTTTTTAACTTTTGGGAAACCAAATTAAATAAATCAAATATGAAATTCTTTATTGACACTGGTAATTTAGCGCAGATTAAAGAAGCGAATGAATTGGGTATTTTAGATGGGGTTACTACAAATCCATCTTTAATGGCGCAAGTGGGCGTAAAAGGGGAAGCTGCTATTGCTGCGCATTACAAAGCAATTTGTGATATCGTGGACGGAGATATTAGTGCGGAAGTATTATCAACTGATTTTGCTACTATGGTGGAAGAAGGAAAAAAATTAGCAGCAATTCATACAAATATTGTGGTAAAAGTGCCAATGATTAAAGATGGTATCAAAGCGATTAAATGGTTTAGTGATAATGGTATTCGTACCAATTGTACATTGATATTTTCAGCGGGTCAAGCTATTTTAGCTGCCAAAGCAGGTGCTACTTATGTTTCCCCATTTATTGGTCGTATTGATGATAGCAGTTGGGATGGTATGGAATTGATTGGTCAAATCAGACATATTTTTGATGTACAAGGTTTCCAAACACAAATTTTAGCAGCATCTATTAGAAATGCTTTGCATATTGTTAAGGCTGCTGAAGCGGGCGCTGATGTATGCACCTGTCCCTTAGATTCAATTTTAGGATTATTAAAACATCCTTTAACCGATATTGGCTTAGCGAAATTCTTGGAAGATGCTAAGAAGATGTAGTTTTTAATTTTGTATAAAATTAAAAAAATGAAAGTTTAATAAAACGCCCCGATTTATCGGGGCGTTTTTAATTTATTGAGTTGCTTTATTAATAAATAGTTTACTGATGTTTCAAAGCTTCGCGCTTTGAAAGCGGCGATAAATTGGGGTGTGCTTTTACAAAATGAATCACCCACTTAGGATCTGTGTAGGCATAAGCCCGTAATGCCCATCCAATAGCCTTGCGTATAAAAAAATCTTCCTCATTAATGGTATTTTCAATATAGGCAGCCAATAAGGTAGTGTTCGTATTTTTTTTATACGTCAACTGAAATAGGATACTCATTCTTTTAAGCCAATTATTATTGGAGCGATTCCATTTAAGGGTATAGGCTGCAATATGTTCAGGATATTTTAAAAAGAATTTACTAATTACATTGCTATTGGTGCTATCTACTGAATCCCACCAACTATTATGGGTAATCATCCATTCCATTAAGGGTAAAGTTTTTTTATCCCAAAGTGGATGATGAAATCCAAGTAGCTCAATAGCAAAATAATGTAATTCTCTTTGTGGCTGGGCAAAACATTCTTTAATAAGCGTGGATAGCTCAGTATGATTTTTAATGGGGTGTGACTTGTAAAAAGCTTTTGATAAGCTTCTTCTTAAAGGGGTTTGTAAACCAAAAAATTCAAATTGATGTAATAAATATGCTTTTGCGCCGTCGGCTTTTTTTTGATCCCGATGCTTATTGAATATTGAAATAATTTCTTTTAAATAAGGATGCATTTAAAGTGCAATTATCTTTTTTTCTGCAAAACTTTTTCTAGCGGTTTCTAAAACGCGTATAATATCAGCGCCATGTTTTGCTGAGGTAGGCACAGGTGCATTATGTTTGATGGCTGCTGCCATCAATGTATAAAACTGTCCATAGTCGCCTGCTAAACTTGGAATTATTTGGGTACTGGTTTCGCCGTTATTATCTGAACTAAGTGTGCCCCATTTATTTTCAGGTTCCACACCCCAATTAGGTCCAGTT
>DOMR01000072.1 GCA_003509845.1 Chitinophagaceae bacterium
TGTGGTAATTGCACGGAGGTTTGTCCAGTAAAAATTAATATCCATGAATTGTTATTGGAAAACAGAAGAGAATCAGTCGTCGCTGGCGAAAGTGATTTTGCAGAAAAATTTGCTTGGAAAATGTGGAAGAATGCATCCTTGAGTCGTATGTTGATGAATCAAGGAAACGCGACTATAAAAAACTGGGTCATCAATAAAATGTTTAAGGGGTGGTCCAATCAAAGAGCACCTTTAGAATTTCCTAAAAAAACATTTAACCAGCTTTGGAGCGAATCTAAAAAAAGGTAGTTCAAAAAATACAATCTCCCAAAAAGATAATTGGGTTACATGCTTTTACATGCCATCTGCGTCGGCAACTGCTTCTACAGGATCTTTTTGTTTCTTTAAACTATTATTGACTACATAAACGCCCACCAAAGTACATAGAGTTCCTATAATACTGGTTACCGACATTTTTTCATCTAATAATAAGGATCCAACCCAAATAGCAACGATAGGATTTATATAAGCATATAAGGAGGCAATCGCTGGTTGCAAATGTTTCATGCTATAGATAAAAGAGATAAATGCAAAAACGGAGCCACCCAAAACCATATACAGGAGTACACCCCAGGTTCGCCCAGGAATACTTTGTAATGGGATATAATTATTAGTATATAACGCAACCATTGCCATAATAACAGCACTAATCAACATTTGCCATCCAATGGAATAATATGCGTTAATATCAATTTTATTTCTTGAAATGATCACGGATCCAACACTCCAGGTTACCATAGCAAATAAGGACAAGGCCACCCCTAAAGGATAATTGGTACCATGCATTTGTAAACTATCCTTGTAAAAAATAAAAACAATGCCCAATAAACCTAACATTAATCCTATAAAAGTGGCAAGTGTTATTTTAATAGCTTTAAAATAAAACCGTTCAATCAACACTACTGATAAAGGATAAAGCGCGGCAATTAATGCAGCAAGGCCACTGGTAATAAATTGAAGTCCATAAGTCGCAATCCCATTGGAGGAAACAAACATCAAAAAAGACATTGGGATCAGCCACAAAAACTGTTTTTTTGTAGGTAATCCTGCACCCTTCATTAAAAAGAAACAAACATAGATACTACCGCCTAAAAATTGGCGCATACTCGCAAATTGAAATGCAGGCACATGGGCTATGCCCACTTTACTTGCCACCCAAGTGGTGCCCCAAACGATACTTGTAACCGCAACGGCAAAGTATGCTTTTTTATTATTGGACATAAGTGTGACTTATATATACAAGGGGAAGTGAATTACTTGCCAGTTGCTTAATGTTTAAAATGCCTTAATTGGGTCATCACCATGGCTAAGCCATGCTCCTTACAATAAGCAATACTGTCTTTGTCTCTCACAGATCCACCTGGTTGTATATAGGCTTCAATGCCCTCTGCGTGTGCAATACGAACACAATCATCAAAAGGGAAAAAAGCATCCGAGGCGAGAGTCGCTCCTTTCAAGTCAAACTTAAATTGCTTTGCTTTTTCAATAGCGTGTCTTAAAGCGTCAACGCGACTTGTTTGACCACAACCTTTGCCTACAAGTTGTTTGTCCTTGATTAAGGCAATCGCATTGCTCTTTAAATGCTTGCAAATGATATTCCCAAAAGTTAAATCTTCTTTTTCTTTATCGCTACAAGGCCTTGCACCTGCTTCCTCCCATTGGGTATAGTTACCAGTATCCAATCCTTGCTCCAAGTTGCCGTTGAGTATTGATTTTTTTTGAACTGCATTAAAAGTAACGCCTGGTTTACTTTGCAATAAAACCCTATTTTTCTTTGCAGACAAAATGGTCAATGCGTCTGCATCAAATGCAGGTGCAATTAATACTTCAAAAAATATCTCTTGAATTGCTTCTGCAGTGGCGGTATCAATTTTACCATTGGTCACCAATACGCCACCAAAGGCGCTTTCTGGATCGCCCGCTAATGCAGCTTGCCAGCTTTCGAATACGGTAGTGCGATTCGCCACGCCACAAACATTCGTATGCTTGATGATCGCAAAGCTAATCGTAGGTAATTCCGCGATTAATGCAATGGCTGCATCCACATCCACTAGATTATTGTAAGACAATTCCTTGCCATGTAATTGTGTAAACCATTGGTCAAGGTCCCCATAAAAAGTAGACACCTGGTGTGGGTTTTCACCATAGCGTAATACTTTGCCTTGCGGCGGGTTGAAATAATTACTTATCGCAATATCATAATTCATCACCACTTCAAAAGCTTTAGCGGCAAATGCTTTTCGTTGTTCTAGATTAGTTTGTCCTTCTTGACTAATTAAAATTTGATTTAATTTTTCATAATCATCCTTTGCTGACAAAACCACCAAATCCCTGAAATTTTTTCCTGCTGCGCGAATCATTGAAGGTCCTCCAATATCTATTTTTTCAATGATTGCTTTTTCTTCAGTGGTGTTTTTGAGTGTTTCCTCAAAAGGGTATAAATCAACAATGACAAGATCAAGTTCCGGTATTTTGTATTGGGCCATTTCTATTAAGTCCTGCTCCTCGTATCTGCGACCTAAGATGCCACCAAATACCGATGGATGTAATGTTTTTACACGTCCGCCTAAAATGGAGGGGTAACCTGTAACAGATTCAACCGAAACACAAGGAATGCCTAAATCTTCTAAAAATTTTTGTGTGCCACCTGTTGAATAAATAGTGATATTTAATTTATGTAAGGTTTTTGCTAATGGCTCCAAACCATCTTTGTAAAAAACTGAAATGAGGGCTGATTTTATTTTCTTTTCCATACCCAAAGGTACGCGCTTTCCATTTTTTATTTTTTGCTGATTTTCCACAAATTCTTCTGTAGTTAGGGGAATAACTTTATTAGGGAAACTAGGGTAATTATCACCAAGCTATAAAAAAGGTATTTGGCTTTTCGCTTATACAGCCATAAATAAACAAACAAAAGCCAAAGGTAATAGCCAACCACCATTCGCCCTGACATTTGAACTAGCAAAGGAGTGCCGATAGGATTATGGTGAAAGTACAAAACCGCACGATTTAAGAAATTTATATAGGATTGAATCAGGCCGCCTAGGTGCATGCTAAAGTTGACTTGGTTAGGCAAAATCATTAATCCAATTAAAGCGTATAACAAAAGGGTACTTAATGGAACCATCATAAAATTACTAATAAGGACCAAGGTAGAAGTTTGATGAAAGTGATACAATAAAATAGGCAAAGTGGTCAATTGCGCTGACAAAGTGATACATAAGTTACCCCACATCCAATTTAAAATTGGATTGTCCATGGGCAACATTTTATAAAATATCCGATAAAATAAATGAATGCCTATGACGGCTGCATAGGATAATTGTAAGCCAATATGATAAATGGAGTGTAGGTCAAAAAATAATATTACTAGTATACCACCCGCGATACAATTAAGGGTATACTTGGGTTGGTTTAAAAATGTTCCTACAAAAAATAGGCTAAAAAAAATGCTTGCTCTTACCACCGAAGGGCTAGCAAATGCAATAAAGGTATATATCCAAACTGTTATTAGTACAATGGCAAGCTCAAGCAATCGCCAAAATATTTTGCGTGGTAAATGACCTGTGACAAAAACTAGGTTTTTAAATATAATATCTAAGTGCATTCCACTAATAGCAATGATATGTATAATGCCTAATTGGGTGTATGCTTTAATTATATTTTTATCTATATCTGATTTTACACCTATTAATAATGCTTTTGCAAAACCACTCGCTTCATTATCTATGATATGCCTGTCAATTTTTTGAATCATCCATATACGTGTATGACTAATGATCCCATTGGGATAGGGCAGCCACATTAAGTTTTGTGCATGTGTAGTTAAATAGATAACGCATCCCCAGCTTACCAATATGAATAGGATAATTAGGCCTTCCTGCCATTTTTTTAAAGGGAGTAGGGGTAAGCATAATAAAGCGCCCATACTTATTCCTATAATGAAAAAAGCAATGGCGGTATTTGAACTTGTATGATGATAGCCATATTTATTGGCAATCAAATAACCAATGCTTATTGAAATGGAGATAAATAAAAGGGGATGTTCGGCTTTCCAATGCGACAGGGATTTTTCCATCCTGGATAGTAGGGAAATAAAAAAAACAATGAACTGCGGGAAATACGTTTATGCGCCTAATAAAAAAACAACTAATTTTTTATGAAGTTCTGGTTTGCTGTTTTTCCAGTTGGCGACCGACTGTGTTTTTATCCATTCATTGGGCCCTGTTAATTCCATGGCCACGCAAAGTTTGGTGTTAGGATGACAGTTTTGCGTGATTGCTTCAAATAACTGATTATTTCGATAGGGGGTTTCAATAAAAAGTTGGGTAACTCCTGTTTGTTTAATGTCTGCTTCAAGTGCTTGAATTTTTTTCTTTCTTTCAAGCGCATCAATAGGTAAATAGCCATGAAAATGAAAATTTTGGCCATTCATACCACTGCCCATTAAGGCTAATAGTAGAGAAGAGGGCCCGGTGTAGGGTTTTACAATAGCACCTAATTCCTGCGCAGCAGCGACTAATATTTGACCTGGATCCGCAATACCCGCACATCCTGCTTCGGATAAAATACCAATATTTTTTCCTTGCTTTAATAGTTGTGAAAAAGCATGTATTTGTTCATTTTCAACTTTGTGAATGGCGTGCCAGGTATAATCGTCAATGACCATCTCCTTCCATAATTTTTTAAAATACCTTCTTGCTGTTTTTTCATTCTCAACAAAAAAAGCGTCACACTGTTGTATCCAAGTTAATACATCACTGGGCATACTATCAAATCCTTCTTCATGAAGTAGCATTGGTAATAAATATACTTTTCCTAAGGTCATTATTGATTGTCTTTAACTTGTTGGGTATTCAAATGTGCTGCAATTAAAGCGTAGAAGGGCGCAACCATCCAACCAATAATAGGCAATAAGTGAAGTAGATAAAATAATATGCCATTACCAATTGGAAGTCCCTTGTGATTAGATACATAGTCTGCAGAAGCAATTTTATTTTTTTTCTCTGTAGCTAAACCATAGTCAAGCATGCTATAGCCTAGAAAATAACATTCCATCAAAATGGTAAAGATGGGGGTAAACCAACCTATCAATGGAATGGAACATACAATTACAATGGGAATTAAATAAACTGTTTGCCATAATAAGTTGGTAAGATTAAGCAACACTGCGCGTGTAATTAATTTTTTATAAACGATTTTATCTAAAACAAATGGAATTTCTTTTTGTGCCGCATCTATTCTTAAATGCAAATAAGAAAGCATGGGCGAAAAAATGATTAAAAAAAGATATTTGAATAAGGCAAAGTAAAAAAGTAATAAAGTAAACCAAAGCCAGAAACTTCCCATGGTTATAAAAAATCCTAGCCAGTCACTACTAATGCTATCTAACCAAGTTTTTAATCCAGTTCTTAAAATAATCCATTCAATAAAAGTACTTGAGGTATCTCCAAAGTAGGTCATGCCAATGATAAACATAACGGTATATAATATGCCTGGCAATATCATCCATTTCCACAATTTATGTTGCAGAATGAATTGATGTGCTAAAAAATAGGCACGAACCGATAAAATGAGTTCTTTGAGCAAGTAGCTGAATTTGCAATAAAGATACGAACTACTACTTTAGAATGATGCTATGATTGCATTTTGGTTCCATAAGCTAGATCGCCTGCGTCACCTAATCCTGGTACGATATAGCTTTTGTCATTTAAAACATCGTCAATATCACCACACCAAATTGAGGTATCCATGCCCAATGCAGCTTGTACAGTCTCAATTCCTTTCTTACTTGCAATAGCTACAGCAATATGAATTTCCTTTGGCGTTTGTGTTTTTGTAATTGCTTGTATGGTTTCAACCAAGGAGGCGCCGGTGGCTAACATTGGGTCGGCTATAATTAAAATTCGATTATTTAAATCAGGACAACTCAAGTATTCAACACTTATTTCAAAACTACCATCTGGATGATGTTTTCGATAGGCCGAGATAAACGCATTGTCTGCTTTATCAAAATAGTTTAACATGCCTTGATGCATGGGTAATCCTGCTCTTAATACAGTGGCTATCACAGGCTGTTCCATTAAAATTTTTGATGCGTGGGTGCCTAATGGAGTTGTTGTGTTTACCAATTTGTGCGCCATTTGCTTGCTCATTTCATAGGCAATAACTTCGCCAATGCGTTCAATATTACGTCTAAAGCGCATTCGATCTTTTTGTATTTGTACATCTCTTAACTCCGCAATCCAATTACTTAATAAACTATGTTTTTCACTTAAATGGTGCACCATGGCTAGTTATTTTTTTCAAATCTAGGTTTCTTAAGGACAATTTTAAAATAATTTAAATTGATCCCCATCAAATAAGCCCTTGTCACTTAATTTAAGATGCGGAATCACTAGCAAAGCCATAAAGCTAAGTGTCATGAATGGGGAGCCCAGTTGACTGCCTAAAGCCTTTGACATGGCATCAATGATCGTGTATTGTTCTGCTACTTCGTAAGGATCAGCAGTACTCATGAGGCCTGCAACAGGTAGGGCTAGTATTTTTGTTTCCGTTTTATTTACACAACTCACTCCACCTTTTTCTTGTATGACACTATTAATTGCAGTGGTAATACTTTCATCGTCAACACCAACAGCAATAATATTATGACTATCATGTGCCACAGTGGATGCAATGGCACCATGCGTAAACCCGAAATTTTTTATAAATGCAATGCTAGGTGGGGCTAATTTATAACGATTATATACGACCATTTTTAAAACATCGCTTTGGGTGTTTGTTACTAAGCAGTTTTCCTTTTCGGTGGGGGACATCCAAATACAGTTAGTGATAAGTTGTCCATCAATAGCTTCAATAACAGGGATTAGTCCATTTTGATTGGGGTAATCCTTAGCATACATTTTCAATTGCGTTGCTGTAATTAACGCCGCATCAAATTGATTGATGGTTGTTTCTTGTACGTTTTCGATAAGTGATTTTCCTTTTTCAGCCACCATTAAACCATTAATGTAGGTTGCATTTACTTTAAATGAAATCAAATCATGAACAACAATGAAATTTGCAGGATCGCCTACTTTCATTTTCCCTGTGGGTAATTTATAATGATCAATAGGATTAATACATGCCGCTTGCAGTACATTGAATTTATCTATGCCTTTTGCAACCGCC
>DOMR01000163.1 GCA_003509845.1 Chitinophagaceae bacterium
GTGGATTGGAGCTGGGATTATCATAGAATGATTAATACTTTCCGAAAATATCCGAAGGTAGCAGGGTGGTTATATACCGAACATCATGACGTAATTAATGAGTGGAATGGTTATTGGCGCTTTGATCGCACCATGAAATATACTGGGTTATCAGATATCGCAAAAGGAATGACGGATAAGGATTTTCATTCTGAATTTTATTTATCAACGGGTAATGAAATAAGTAAAACCTTAAAAGGCAATGAAGTATTAAACATGCCATTGTTTATATCAGTGATGTCTGGGAAGAAAATAGAAGGGGGCCAATTATTTATTGAATTCGATGTTGAATTTATGGATAAGACGGGTGTGACAACGCCATATACCATCAATACCATGAAGTTTGATTATCAGCCATGGATGCAAAAGCAATTACCTTCTTTTGAATTTAAAGTGCCTGCGTTTGCTGGATTGGGTATGATTAAATTTAAATTAAAAGATGCATCAGGTAATGTTTTGCATACCAACTTCATGCACTTTGTAGTTAAGAGTGATTTGAATAAGGATAAAACTACTATTTTGGAAGTAGCACCTTCAAAATTCACCAAAGCGACTTGGTCGCAAAAACAATGGAATGTATTGGACGGACTAAAGGTAAATGGAGCTGGTAAAGGATTTTTTGAATACAATATTCCATTTTCAAATGAAGTTTCTTTAGGTAATGTACAAGAAGCGTTTATTTTATTTGAAGCATCTGCAAAGCAATTGTTTGATAAAGACAAAGGAGAAGCATTTAATAAAAATCAGGACTATATGTTGGGGGCAAAAGTTTCACCGCATAAAAATCCAAATTCTTATCCAATGACGGATGAAACTTTATTTCCATCAACCATTGATGTTTTTGTAAATGGAAATAAAGCCAAAACTGTTAATTTGTCTGATGACCCAGCGGATCACAGAGGTGTATTATCTTGGAACAGTCAGCCACAGGATCGTAAATTAAGAGAAGCTGGATCCTACGGATATTTAGTGAAGTTGCCATTATCATCTGCGGAATTAAAAGCTGCAAAGGCACAAGGTTTTGTTACTTTAAAAATTCAAACACAAGGGGAAGGCGGACTAGCAATTTATGGTGCAGATTTTGGACGTTATCCAGTGAATCCAAGTGTGGTCATTATAAATAAAAAGTAATTGTATAAATTTTTTAAGGATCAGTTTTAAAGCGGCAGTGAATAAAATAAAGATTAATAAAAAGAAATGAATAAAATGTTGCAAATGAAATTTAGAATCATTGTTTTGTTTCTTTTAATTCCGATGATACATTGGGCGCAAGCTACCTTTAACCCTGAAGAGTTGGTGAATCCATTGATGGGAACGGATTCAAAATATTCATTTTCCAATGGGAATACTTATCCCGCAATCACCATGCCTTGGGGCATGAACTGTTGGACACCGCAAACGGGCACCAATGGATATGGCTGGCAATATGTATATACTGCTGATAAAATCAGAGGGTTCAAACAAACACACCAGCCTTCTCCTTGGATGGGAGACTATGGACAATTTTCAATTATGCCGATGACGCGAAAGCTGGAATTTAATGAAGAAAAAAGAGCCAGTTGGTTTTCACATAAAGCTGAAATTTCAAATCCCTATTATTATAGTGTTTATTTAGCTGATTATGATATTGTTACTGAAATTGCCCCAACAGAGCGAAGTGCTATATTCCAATTTACTTTTCCTAAATCGGATAGTTCATTTATTTTAGTTGATGCATTTGATCGCGGATCTTATATCAAAATTATCCCTGGTGAAAATAAAATTATCGGCTATACAACAAGAAACAGAGGAGGCGTGCCTACTAACTTTAGGAATTATTTTATTATTGAATCTGATAAGCCCTTTAATTTAACCTACACTGCGAGTGATTCTATTGTGAAGTCAAATAGTTTAGAAGTTACTAGTGCGCATGCGCAAGCAGCTATTGGATTTAGTACAGCAAAAGGCGAGGTGGTGCATTTAAGAGTAGCCTCTTCTTTTATTTCCTATGAACAAGCGGAACTTAATTTACACAGAGAAATAGGTAAGCAAACTTTGCCACAAATAAAAAGCAAAGCAAAACAAGCATGGCACCAGGAATTAAGTAAGGTGGTTGTAGAAGGCGGAACACCTGAGCAAATAAAAACATTTTATTCTTGTTTGTATCGCATGCTGCAATTTCCGCGCAAGTTTTACGAGTTTGATGCAAATCAAAAAATGGTTCATTACAGTCCATTCAATGGCAAAGTGGAAGATGGAATTTTATTTACGGATACTGGATTCTGGGATACTTTTCGTAGTCTTTTTCCTTTCTTAACATTAATGTATCCTGAAATGGATCGTCAAATGATGCAAGGAATGGTGAATACCTATAAGGAAAGTGGCTGGCTGCCTGAGTGGGCGACCCCTGGTCATAGAGCTACCATGATTGGTAGTAATTCAGCTTCAGTAATTACAGATGCATACACAAAAGGGATAAGAGGGTTTGATATCAATACTTTGTATGAAGCCTTAATGAAAAACACAGAACAACAAGGCCCGCTCAATACGCTGGGTCGTAATGGCGTAAAAGAATACAATACTTTGGGTTATGTGCCCGTAGATAAATATGGGGGAAGTGCGGCAAAAACTTTAGAGTTTGCTTATGCTGATTTTTGTTTACGCAATTTATCTTCCTTATTAAAAAAGCCGGAAGATCAAATTAAAAAATTTGAACAACGTGCGTTAAATTATAAAAACATTTTTGATCCCAAACATAATTTGATGCGTGGGAGAAATACGGATGGAAGTTTTCAAAATAATTTCAACCCATTAAAATGGGGTGGTGAATTTGTTGAAGGAAATGCTTGGCATTACAGTTGGAGTGTGTTTCAAGATTTCAAGGGTTTGTCTAATTTAATGGGAGGAAATAAAGTCATGGAATCCATGTTGGATAGTGTATTTAATCAACCACCAGTCTTTGATGGATCTGCATATAAAGGGGGTGTTATTCATGAAATGACCGAAATGCAAGTGATGAATATGGGCCAATATGCACATGGCAATCAACCCATTCAGCACATGATTTATATATATAATTATTGTGGGGCTCCATGGAAAACTCAGTTCCATGTAAGAGATGCCATGAATAAATTATATCG
>DOMR01000266.1 GCA_003509845.1 Chitinophagaceae bacterium
GCTATGTTGCGGATAGGAAAGTATTATTTTTTCATATACCGCCTGCGCCTTTTTCTTTGCAATATATACGGGCACTTCATTTAAATCCATGGTCGTCGGGTAGGTTTCATCTGAATCGGAAACAATCACTTCAAATGCCAGATCCGCCCAGGTTAACAGCATTTGGCGACGGGGAGATTGAGAAGCTAATATGAATGGTTCCATTTTATATATTCAATTTTGTAATTAGCCGAGATTAATATAAAAAATAAAAAAAAACCATAGAGAGTACCCCTGCTAGCATTGCAATTTTAACCCAATTGCTAAGCGTATTAAAATCCTTACTAGTGAATGATTTATTTAGCTTGTATAACACCATCACCAAGGGTGAAATAATAAAGACAAAACAATAAACAATACTTAACCACCAGCCAAATGGAACAACATATAATTGTATGATGGTTAATACTGCAATCACCACCACCAACCACACAGCCAAATACACTTTGGTTGCCTTCAATCCCCAAACGATGGGTAATGTTCTGCATCCAAATTTCGCATCCCCTTCCATATCCTCAATATCTTTAAGCGCTTCTCTAATGATGGTTAATACAAAAGCAAAAGCCGCATACAATACCATTAATTTGAATAATCGCATATCAGTTGGAGTCGCATTGCGTGCATTGATTAGTTCCGTCATCGTGAACTTAGAAAAATATACCACCCCTATTACCCAGGCTGTTAAAATTGCAATCAACACATTGCCTATCAATAACTTTTTTTTAATATTGGTTGAATAAAACCACAACAATAAGATAGAAAGCAAGTTGGCTAAATGTATATGCCAATACTGTTGAAATGAAAATGCAATTAGTGTTAAATAAATTCCAGATAAGCTAAAAAAGAAGTGCCAAAAAATTACCCATCTTCTGCTAATAATATTACTCACAACCACCTTAGTGGGCTTATTCACCTGATCAATATTTACATCAAAATAATCATTAATCGCATACCCTGCAGCAGCGATAAAAACAGATGCTAACATAATTAATAAAAAGGAAACCGGTGTATCAGAACTATTAATATGGTATAAGGGATTATAAACACAATACTGAAACAAACATTGTGACAATATTATAAAAAATAAATTAGGCCATCTAATCAGCCTTAAAAATGATACAAGTAATTTCAATTGAATTTATTTATTTGGCCAAAATATGATCATCTATATCCCAATGATCATTGAGCTTTAATACCTTTTCGATTACCTCACGCGCACAACCCTCTCCACCCTTGGTCAAAGCCTTGTATTGTGCAATCGATTTTATATCCATTGCTGCATCACTAGGACAAGCTGCAATGCCAGCCAATTGCATGGCTTCGTAATCGGGCATATCATCACCCATATATAATATAGTCTCTAATGATATATGGTGTTCAGAAGCTAGGGATTTTAATAATTCCTTTTTGTTGGCCACTTTCATATGAACTTCACTAATACCTAAAAGTGCTAATCTATTTTTTACATCTTCCGAATTACCCCCAGAAATAATCCAAACTTGATACCCCTTTTTTACTGCCAATTGTAAAGCATAACCATCTTTAATATTCATGGTTCTGGCCATCACCCCATTAGGCATAATGAGTAAATTGCCGTTGGTCAATACACCATCAACATCAAACACAAAACAAACTATTTTTTTAAAATTAGCTAACAAGGCGAATACTTTTTGTTATCAAATGTAAGCCTATTTTTGATTATCCCTCCACTCATACACCCAGGCACTTTGGATCATTTCCAAATGACCTTCTGTAGATTGCTCCCGAGTTCCTTCAAAATGAGGTAAACTTAACACCCAATCAAGTAAGTCAGTAAAACGAACACGATATATTTTTGCTTCAGTAAAATCATCACCAAACTTCTCATATAATTTTTGAGCGATGTCTTCATGATCATTCCAATGTATAGGGGGTTCAAACTGACTCATATTATTTGATTTTACTTTATTCTTTTACTTGTATTATGATAATTATTTCTTTATGATGCAATTGTTCTATTTGAAATGGGAAAAAGCATTAACTCGGTTACTCTCCTAAAAATTGTGTTTGGTCAGGCAAGGTAATTTCTAATTCCCCAGAACCCCCCTTAGCTAAA
Organism: Chitinophagaceae bacterium; assembly: GCA_003509845.1. Lineage (GTDB taxonomy): Bacteria > Bacteroidota > Bacteroidia > Chitinophagales > Chitinophagaceae > Sediminibacterium. The sequence continues at coordinate 2,135 of DOMR01000266.1, forward strand.
ATACATTGGCACCCTAATCTTGACTCAATACGTGGATTAACTGCTCGATCAATAAAGTCCTCCTCTTTATCAGATAGTTCTGCAATATGTGCCGCCCCAGACTTTATATATATATGACATGTGCTACAAGCACATACCCCACCACAATTATGATGAAGCTCAATACCTGCTTCCAGGATCGCTACAAGTAAGCTTTCATCCGGCGCTATATTCGTTAATGTTACAGGTGCTAAACCTTTTTCTTCAAAATTGATTTTTAATGAGTACATATATCCACAATAGATTTTTGCAAAAATAGCTGTAATCCGCCAATGCTTATTGTCAAAGTGGCAATTTCATTTGCGAAATACAAAAAAAATGCGTGTACTGTGCTTTGCCATACTATCTTTGCACAAATTTTTAAAAATAATGGCCAAAATAGGGTTATCCGAAAGAATGTACCTACAGTATTTGAGGACTAAATTCAAAACCCTAGCCCTAGTTTCACCTGCTACAGCTGGCAAAATAGCCGTTGATTTGTTTTGCACTCCTTACCCAAAATACAAGAAAAAAAAGGCGCCAGCCATCTTTCACCAAGCAACACCTTTAACAGTAACCTTACCTGATGGTATTCAATTAAAAGGTTTTGAATGGACTTCGCAAAAAAGCAATAACAAAACCGTACTTATCTCACATGGCTATGCTAGCTATGGATATAAATTCGAGCAATATGTTGGGCCATTATTAAAAATGGGCTATCGCGTTCTGATTTTTGATGCCCCTGGTCATGGCTTAAGTCAAGGCAAATACATTCATATATTAATATATTTAAATGCCATTGAACAAATCATAAAAGCAGTTGGACCTGTGGATCACTTTATAGGTCATTCCTTGGGTGGTATCACATTAGCTATGTTGGCTGAAACGATTCCAAATCCAGAACAACACAAATTTGTATTAATAGCACCAGCAACCAAAACTACCACCACTTTCAATAATTACTTTAATATGATGCGTTTTAGCGAAAGCATTAAAACCGCTTTTTTAGAGGTATTAGCGACTAAAACAAAACACCCAATCACCTATTTTGAAGCTGATAGGGCCATTGAAAAATATACCGGCCCTATTCTTTGGGTACACGATGCCGAGGATAAGGTTTGTCCTTATAAAGATTTAATTAATTTTCAAGAAAAAGCACCAAAAAATATTAATTTCTTGATTACCAAAGGATTAGGTCATAATAAAGTATATAAAACACAAGCGGTAATTGACAAAATAATGGCATTTTTAGCCCCTGAAGATTAGGTAATTTTTATTTTTTCGGTGAAAGCTCTAATATTGCATCGCGAGAAAAGAATATGGGATTGGCAAATAATGTTAATTTCATTAAACATAAATAGTTGATTTTCAATTTATAAACACCCAAAGAACGTATGGCAAAGAACCTATTAATCGTGGAGTCCCCTGCAAAGGCAAAGACCATTGAGAAAATTTTGGGAGAAGATTTTGAAGTAAGAAGTTGCTATGGTCATATCCGTGATTTAGAGAAAAGCGAGATGGGAATTGACCTTAAAAATAAATTTGCACCAAGATACTCGGTACCATCAGACAAGGAGAAAGTAGTAAAAGATTTAAAATCCATGGCAAAGAAAGCCAAGGAAGTTTGGCTAGCATCGGATGAGGACCGGGAAGGAGAAAGTATCAGTTGGCATTTAGCGGAAGTACTTGGTCTGGATCCTAAAAAAACAAAGCGTATTGTTTTTCATGAGATTACTGCACCTGCAATAAAAAAAGCAGTCGATAATCCTAGGTTCATTAATATGGATTTAGTGGACGCACAACAAGCTCGCCGTATTTTAGATAGAATTGTTGGTTTTGAATTAAGCCCAGTGCTTTGGCGTAAAATAGGCATGCAAAAAAGTTTGAGCGCA
>DOMR01000224.1:0-4390 GCA_003509845.1 Chitinophagaceae bacterium
TGGATGATGAAAGAAAGCAATTACAGGCATCTTTTGATGATACACAATCTAAGGTGAATGCGGCTTCCAAGGAAATTGGCGGATTAATGGCCAAGGGGGAAAAGGACAAAGCCGAGGCGCTTAAAAATGATGTTGCAGAATGGAAGAAGCAATTAGATCCCTTAAAGGTGAAAATGGCCGAGGTGGAAACAAGTTTACATAATACCATGGTGCAATTTCCAAATTTACCCCATGATATTGTGCCAGTTGGTAAATCACCCGAAGAAAATGTATTGGTAAAAGAAGCGGGAGCCAAACCTAATTTACATAAGGATGCCGTTCCGCATTGGGATTTAATCAAAAAATATAACTTGGTTGACTTTGAAACTGGGGCTAAAATTACAGGAAGTGGTTTCCCCTTATATATTGGTAAGGGTGCAAAATTTCAAAGAGTTTTGGCACAGTATTTTTTAGATTTTAATACTGCAGCTGGCTATACGGAATATTTACCTCCTTTTATGGTGAACGAGGCTTCGGCTTTTGCGACAGGTCAATTGCCAGATAAGGAAGGACAGATGTATCACGCGACTGCAGATAATTTTTATTTAATTCCTACGGCGGAAGTTCCCGTAACGAATATTTTTAGAGATACCATTTTAAAAGAATCAGATTTGCCTATAAAAATGACCGCTTATTCTCCTTGTTTTAGAAGAGAGGCTGGAAGTTTTGGAAAAGAGGTAAGGGGTTTAAATCGGGTTCATCAATTTGAGAAAGTAGAAATCATTCAAATTGTACCACCTGAAAAAAGTGATGATGTTTTAAATGAGATGGTCACCCATGTTGAAAATTTATTAATTAGTTTGGGCTTACCTTATCGCATATTAAAATTATGTGGTGGTGATATGGGATTTGCTTCTGCTATTACTTATGATTTTGAAGTGTATAGTGCTGCGCAACAAATGTGGTTGGAAGTAAGTAGCGTTTCCAACTTCCAAGCGTATCAAACTTATCGCATGAAATGCAGATATAAAGATGCAGAAGGTAAAACACAGTTTACACATTCATTGAATGGTAGTTCATTGGCTTTGCCAAGAATTTTTGCAGCTATTGTTGAAAATTATCAAACGGAAACAGGCATTGCATTACCTAAAGTGTTGCAACCTTACTTTGGCGCTGAAAATTTAGTATAAATTTATTCCGTCGTCCTAAATAAACGAAACGGTTTTATACATCAAAAAGCCCGCCCCGAATTTTCGGGGCGGGCTTTTTGCTTTCAATATTATTGTGCGTACGAAATAAAGAAAGAATATTTTTTAAGGTTTAAAAATTACTAAATCGCAATCCGATGGTGTAAGGATGAAATTCAATTCTGCTAAAACCTTTTTCAAACAAATTGGTTAGGCCATAAGATCCGTACAATCTGATTCCGCCAACCCCTAACTCTCCAATGGTCGCGAATCGCCAGTTATTTAAATTAAAATTACCATCATATTTCTGCTTGCCTCTTTCGCTACTTTTTTGTTTATTTCTAGCATCTACAAGGTATCCGGCGCTCATACCCGCACTCATATAAAAACTTTTATTACTTTTTGGATCTGATTTAAAATTGAGTTGAAATGGAACTGTTAGGTATTTGGCAAATAATTTATTTTTAGAAAAAGATATATTATCTAAAATCATTTTATTGGGAAGGTCATTTCTGAAACTGACTGGTTGTTCTAATCTGAAATTAAACATTTCAAATCCGACACCGTACTTTAAATTTATTTTGTTTTTATATAAGTTTACTTTTTGTTGTACAATCCATAAATTAAAATTACTTGACTTGCCATTGATTAATTTTAAATTATCGGCGCCGATGCCTGAAGGCGGCATAATGCCTGATGGCGGTAGTAAATAATATATTATGGGTGATTTGTCATGAAAATTTGCATAACCCAAATCAAAGGAAAACCAATTGGTGCTTACATTTTTTAATTTTTTTATCTCCTTTACTCTTTCAAATTTTGTTTTTTTGAATTCTCCTTTATACCAGCTATACGCACTGCTATCTAGGGGCCTGCCGTAGGAGGCGTCTCCAATTTTTATGATCGTTTTAAAATCTGGTTTTTTAGCTTTTTTATCAGTCACAATCAGAACGGGACCAACTTGCACGGAATCTTTATTGGTTGAAAAAAAAGTTTCTTTTTTGATTTTACTATTGACTTGATTTTGTTGCCCTTTAACGATAATCATATTACCAATGGTAATGGTATCTGCTGAAATGAATACACTATCGGATGAATTTACAATAGTATCGGCTTTTAAAGGGTTCGTTTTATTGACAGTACTGTCCGATTGCGCGTTCACGATTCCATAACAGATCATCGCAAGAAGGAGTAATTTTACTTTTTTCATTTTATTTATCATTTTCGGGTTTGTTTCTTTTAAATAGGGTAGTAATTTTGCGACTGATCTCTCTGAATTTTGCGCCATCAATTTCTAGGTTTGCAATATTAATGACACGTTCCTCCTCGTCAGTATCAATATTGCTGTATTGCACCTGATTTGGTATAATCGCTTCAATTTTATTTTTCGCTTCTTCATTTACATTCGAAATGCTTGTTGGGAAAATTTCTTTGGGTAAGGAAGCGACTTCATTCATTGTTTGCGTATTTATATCTTCTTTAGCTAATAATGTAATTGCCACATCATTATTAGGTGCCGCAATATTTTTATTAATTATTGAGTTTAAGTTGCTATTTGCGTAATCATTTTGCTCTGGCGCATTTGTATTTATGATTGGCAGTAAGGTTTCTTTTTTTATCTTATTTAAAGCGATTGATTTTTTTGTAGCATTGATGTCAGTGCCTTTATTTGTTTCAGTCACTGCCACCTTATTTAATTCGGCTTTCACTTCATTAATATTGCTAAAGGAGGGCGCCTCTGGCTTGTTTTGCGTATTAAATAAGTTGAATCCAATCACTACAATCAATATTGCCGCAATCGAAGCCCATCTTTTAAAAGTGGCATTAGCCCACAAAGGCTTTATCTGCGCTGATTTTTTATATAGGCTATTTTTAAAATTTGGATCTATCTCTATGGTTGTGGGCGGAGTAATAAAAGTGGCCTGCCATTGCTTGACGTTAGTTTGTAAATAAATATCTGTAGATATTACACTTTCAAAACTTGCTTTTTCCTCACTAGTCATTTCATTTTCCAAATAAGTAATGCACTGTTCATCCTGTTCGCTCAATTTGTATAATGAAAACTTATTTTCATAAATAAAGGTATCTGGACTGATCTTAAGTTGTTGTAATGCCTCCAACTTATTTGCATAATTCGGGTGCTGCATGATGAAGCCATTGACCGCTGCCATCTCCTCCCCGGAAAGTTCATTATCGATATACATCAAAAAATAATGCTCGTAATTATGTTGGTTAATTTCCATGGTTACGCATTTATTTTTTCGAGTTCCAATAATTTGGTCTTTAAAAATAACCTTGCCCGATGCAAATAAACTTTCACCTGACTCTCGGACAAATTCATAATTTCTCCAATTTCTTGATAGGAGTAGCCTTCATAATCTTTTAACAACACCAAGCTTTTTTGTGTAGGGTTGAGTAAATTAACGGCGCTTAGTAAATTTTGCTTTAATTCGGAACTGGTTTGGTGTGTCACCTGATCCACTTCCATATACTCGTTCGTGGTAGGTTTTTTATTTTCCTTTCGAATCACATCAATCATTTGATGATAGGCGACCGTATACAAATAGGACTTTGCTTTGTGTGGCGCTACACGTTCCCGGTTTACCCATAGTTTTTCATAGGCAGATTGCACAATATCTTCTGCATCTTGGGTACTTCTGATATTTTTTACAATAAAGCGGTACACTCCATTGGAATGTTCCTCTACACAATTATTGTAATCCTGTTCAGTCATGATGGGGCATTGAGCGTTATAATCCTATAACGAACTCCTTGTAAAAAAGTTACATTCAAACTAAATCCAAACTTTAATAATCAATTACCTGCTCCATGATTCCAGCTGGTAATTCACGCCATTCGTATTGTTGGTTTCTTAATTGTGGCTCAAAACCAGCTTCAGCAATGGCTTCCTGTATAGATTTATAAGTAAAGCGGTGGGGTGCACCTGCGGCACTTACTACATTTTCCTCCAACATGATGCTACCAAAATCGTTGGCGCCTGCTTCCAAACAAACCTGTGCAGTGGCCTTACCCACGGTTAACCAACTTGCTTGAATATTTTTGATATTAGGCAGCATAATTCTACTTATGGCAATCATGCGGATATACTCTTCGGTCGTGGTTAAATTATGTACCCCTCTTATTTTGGTAAGTAAGGTATCTACATCCTGAAAGGTCCAAGGAATAAATGCTAAAAATCCTTTTGCATTGGCTGGTTTTTTATC
>DOMR01000224.1:4567-6627 GCA_003509845.1 Chitinophagaceae bacterium
CGATCCACTAAAATTTCAGCGCCTGCACCTGGGAGTGAATCCATACCTGCAGCGACCAATGCTTTTAAAACATCGGTGTGACTCATTTTTTCCAGTTTTGCAATATGTGCAATTTCTGGGGGTCCTAAAGTGTGTAATTTAATGGTTGGGAATTCAGCTTTTATTTGACTGAATATTCCGGTATAAAAAGCTAAACCTAATTCTGGATGATGTCCTCCTTGTAATAATAGTTGGTCTCCGCCCCAAGCAAGTGTTTCTTTAATTTTTACACGGTAAGTATCCATGTCAGTAATGTATGCTTCAGCGTGTCCTGGGATTCTGTAAAAATTACAAAACTTACAATTCGCAATACAAACATTGGTGGTATTTAAATTACGATCAATTTGCCAAGTTACTTTTCCATGAGGCACCTGCTTTTTTCTTAATTCATTTGCAATATGACTTAGTTCATTTAACGGCGCATTTTCAAATAAAAACATGCCTTCTTCTTTAGTCAAATGTTCAAAGTTCAAGGCGCGTTGGTACAGTGTTTCTAAGTTCATATCCATTCTATTATTGAGCTACAAAGTTACAGTATAAAATAAAAGGGTTGTAGTAAAACCTCAATTTTTCCCTATTTATTCCCTGCTCGTTCAACAAAATGGGGTAATTAAAATAAAGTTCTGGAATAGGTATTAGAAAAGGAACTATTGCACTTATTAAGTAATTTCGTACTCTTTATGATACAATTTGACAAATTCGAACTAGACAATGGCCTAAAAGTTATTGTTCATCAGGATACCAGCACGCCCATGGCAGTGGTAAATGTGCTATACAATGTGGGTGCAAAAGATGAGGACCCGCATAAAACAGGGTTTGCCCATTTATTTGAGCATCTGATGTTTGGCGGAAGTATTCATATTCCTATCTACGATGAACCTTTGCAAAGAGCAGGGGGAGAAAACAATGCTTATACCACAAATGATTTAACCAATTATTATTGTCAAATTCCGGCTGAAAATATTGAGACTGCTTTTTGGTTGGAAAGTGATCGTATGTTGTCGCTTGCTTTTAGCGAAAAAAGCTTGGAAGTGCAACGTAAGGTAGTGTGTGAGGAATTCAAAGAACATTATATCAATAAACCGTATGGGGATGCTTGGCACAAAATGCGCACGCTTGCCTATACCAATCATCCTTATCGCTGGATGACCATTGGAGCTTCGTTGGAACATGTGGAGCAAGCAAAAATGCAAGATGTAAAAGATTTCTTCTTTAAATTTTATCGTCCCAACAACGCTATATTAGTTGTCACTGGAAATGTGACCACGGAACAAGTAAAGCAATTGGCTGAAAAATGGTTTGGCCCAATCGCTGCTGGCGCTGCTTATGAAAGAAACTTGCCAATGGAACCAGTGCAACATAAAAGCAGATTTCAAGATGTGCGTGCAGATGTACCCCTAGATATGTTAATGATGACCTGGCATATGGGCGGACGTTTGGATGAAAACTATCACGCAACAGATTTAATGACTGATGTAATTGGTGGCGGTGCCACTTCAAGATTATATGAACAATTAATAAAAGTGAAACAAATATTTTCTTCTATTGATTGTTATCATTTTGGCACCATTGATCCAGGCTTAGTCGTGATTGAAGGAAAGTTGGTGAAAGGAATTACCATGTCGGTTGCTGAAAAAGCAGTGTTGGATGAAATTGAATTAATTAAAAACACGATGATGCCGACCCATGAAGTTCAAAAAGTAATTAACAAAACTGAAAGTTTAATTTGTTTTGAAGATATGAGCATCATGAATAGGGCACATAGTTTGGCGTATTATGAATTATTAGGAGATGCGAATTTGATGAATCAGGAATTGGAGAAATACCAAAAAGTAACGCCTGAATTAATACAGCAAACCGCACAGCAAATTTTTCAAGACACCAATCGCAACACATTATATTATTATAGTAAATCATAAAATCATGGCATTAGATCGACAAGTGGCTCCTGTAATAAAAGATGCTATTGATTTTGACATTAAGTTAAAACCATACCAGCACTTTGTTTTAGACAATCAAGT
>DOMR01000224.1:6716-7850 GCA_003509845.1 Chitinophagaceae bacterium
TATGAGGATAAAAACTGGGTAGCAGCTGCTACTAATTTTTTATTAAAAAATGGGACAACGAAAAAAAGTGCGTTTGAAATTAATGAAGCCTTTGAATTTTATGGTGCGCATTTAAGCAGAAACTGTTACAATGAAACGGCAACCATTGCTTTACATTGTTTGACCAAATATTTTAAGGAAGTGATTCCGGTAGTGAGTGAATTAATTTCAGAAGCCAATTTTCCCGAAAAAGAATTACAAATATATCAGCAAAATTTAATTCAACGATTATCACTTAATTTAAAGAAGAGTGATTTTATCGCGAATCGTTTTATTGATGAATATTTATTTGGCATTGATCATCCTTATGGTAAATACGCGATGCAGGAAGATTATAAAAATGTTACTTTAGCCGATTTGACTGCTTTTTATGACACTTATTATAAGCATGGCAAGTGTATTATTTTTATGGCAGGTAAATTTCCAACTGATATGCAGGAACTTTTAAACAAGCATATAGGTCAGTTGCCATTAAATAAAAAGGTAATCGCAGATGTCACACATCCCATTGTTTCCGCTGCACAAAAGCAGTACAGTGTGGTGAATGATGCATCATCGGTACAAGGATCTATTCGTATTGCACGACATTTTCCTAATCGCCATCATCCCGATTTTGCACCGACACAGGTATTGAATAATATTTTTGGCGGATTTTTTGGCTCTCGTTTAATGCGTAATATTAGAGAAGATAAGGGCTACACTTATGGCATACATAGTTATATTCAGAATCATGTGCAACAATGTGCTTGGATGATAAGCACGGATGCAGGTAAGGATGTTTGTAAGCCAACGATTGAAGAAGTATATAAGGAAATGAAAATATTGAGAGAAGAATTGGTCAGTGAAGACGAATTAAAATTGGTTAAAAATTATGTGTTGGGCGGATTGCTGGGTGATTTGGATGGACCGTTTCAAATTATCGCCAGATGGAAATCCTATATATTAAATGATCTAACCGATGCCTATTTTTATAATACCATTGATGTTGTCAAATCTATACAGCCAGAACAACTAAAAACCTTGGCGGAACAATACCTGAAACCAGAGGATTTCTATGAATTAGTGGTGTATTAATCTACCATTTATCATTTTCTA
>DOMR01000189.1 GCA_003509845.1 Chitinophagaceae bacterium
TTGTACCGTACCTGTGGTTTTTTTACTGATGACATAATCAATTTGATTGGCACTTGTTTGCTTCCATGCGCCTCCCTGCATGCCTAATAAATTAAATATCGCAGTGGCTATTCCTTTGGCAACAAAAAAATCAGACAATATTCCTTTGGTTCTCCAACCATCTTGTTGTTGTTTTCCAGAAAGATAAATGGACAATTGCTCCGATTCATAATAAGCACCTTTGGTGGATTGTCCATACACTTTTCCAATTTCAAATAACGCAATTGAACTTAGTTGACGATTCAAATTATAGGCAATGGTTTCCAATCCTGTTTCTAACATAGAGGGACGCATCACATCTAAATCGGCACTTAAATTATTCAACATTTTTACAGCACCCGCCAATACTTCTTCTGAAAAATAAGCACTATTGGTAATTGAATTCGTTAATATTTCCGTGTAGCCGCGGCCCACTAAAAACTGTGCAATTTTATCTTTGAACTTTTCTTTTTTCTCTAATGGATCAATGGAAGGACTCATGGTAATCACACTTGGAATTTCAATATTATCCAAGCCATCAATGCGTAAAACTTCCTCTACTATATCTGCGGGTATGCTAATATCGGGTTTGTGGTAAGGCACTGCTAATTCAATACCATCCACAGTTTCGTTGCTAATTTCAAAACCCAAACTAGTAAGTATTGTTTTTACTTTATCTACTGGATAAGTTTTGCCGCTTAATTTTTTTAAATAATTAAAGCTTAAATGTACTACCGATTTTTTTGCAGGATTTGGATATACGTCAACCACTTCACTACATTTTCCACCTGCAATTTCTTGTATCATTTTTGCAGCACGTAACAATACTTTGACCGTGCCATCCACATCTACTCCTTTTTCAAAACGTGTTGCAGCATCTGTCCGAAGGCCATGATGCAAGGAGGTTTTACGAATATGTACATTTTCAAACCAAGCACTTTCTAAAAATATATTTGTAGTCGTCGCTTTTACCCCACTTTGTAACCCGCCAAAAACACCCGCAATACATAGTGGCTTTGCGCCATCCGTAATCATTAAATCATTGGCTTGCAAAGTTCGTTCTACCCCATCGAGTGTAGTGAACTTAGTACCTGCAGCATATTTTTTTACGACTACTTTGTTTTCTTTGATCTCACTCGCATCAAATGCGTGCAATGGTTGCCCGGTTTCATGTAATATATAATTCGTAATGTCCACGATATTATTAATGGAACGTACACCAATACTTTGCAATCTATTTTTTAACCAAGTAGGTGATTCTTTTACAGTTACCCCTTCAATGACTAACCCACTATAACGTGCACACCCTTTTTCATCTTCAATCAAAACTTTAAATGGCGCTACCGATGTATCATGTACCAAATTTTGTGTGAATGGACTTACTGCACTCACTGGACTATTATGATAAGACAAATAAGCACATACATCTTTCGCAACACCATAGTGACTCATTGCATCCATTCTATTGGGTGTTAAACCAATTTCATAAATCCAATCCTGATAGTATTCATAAATTTCAGCAACTGGAGTACCTGCTTTGATGGCAGCATCCAACACGATAATTCCAGCATGGTCATCACTTACCCCAATTTCATCTTCCGCACAAATCATTCCTTCACTTTGTTCGCCCCTGATTTTGACTAATTTCATGGTCATCGGCTCCTTGCCTTTTGGATAAATCGTAGTGCCCACAACCGCGACCACCACTTTTTGACCCACCATTACATTGGATGCACCACAAACAATGCCTAAAGGCGCCGCCCCACCAGTATCTACTTTGGTCAATTTTAATTTATCTGCATTTGGATGTGGTATCACTTCCAATACTTCCCCTACGACTAATCCTGCAAGTCCGCCTTTGAAATTTTCAAAATTTTCTAATGACTCTACTTCCAAACCTATGGAGGTTAGGATATTAGATAATTCTTCCGGGCGCACCGTTTGGGGTAAATATTCACTCAGCCAGCGATAACTAATCGTCATATTGCATCTTTATGGTATAGCCTCAAAAGTACAAATTTTTGAGTGCTTTTTAGGTAAAAAATAGCCCCTCTAAAATAGCCCCTTTTTGACCCTAGGCAGGGACCAAGGTGGATAAGCGCAAAATGTTAGTGGAAATCCCGTGAATAACCGAATTTTATTGTGGATACTAGATAGCGAAGCCCTGTGTATAAGGGCATTGCAAAACTAAATTTCTTGAATTGCTAATTTGGTTTGATTTTCGCAGTAGAAATTCACCCAATCTTATTTATTAATTATTATGGCTTTACCCAATATAAATACCAATCGTGCCAAAAAGAAAACTGCCAATGTTGATATTAGCAGTATGATGTATGGAAAAATTCCACCACAGGTGCGCGAATTAGAAGAAGCGGTATTAGGTGCCATCTTATTAGAAAAAAGTGCGTTTGACACGGTGACAGAAATTTTGAAACCAGAATGTTTTTATGTTGAATCACATCAAATGATTTATCGTTCGATGCAAAGTTTGCAACAAAAAAATATGCCCATTGACATGTTGACGGTGGTGGAAGAATTAAGGATGCAAGAAAATTTAGACATTGTTGGGGGTGCTTATTATATTTCTAAATTAACCAATGTCGTTGTTTCTACTGCGAATATTGATGCACACGCAAGAATCGTTTTACAAAAATTTATTCAACGTGAATTAATTAGAATTAGTGGAGAAGTAATTGCGAATGCTTATGAGGATAGCACGGATGTTTTTGATTTACTTGATGATAGTGAAACAAAAATGTTTAACATCACCAATAACTATTTAAAGAAAAATTTCGTTGATATTGGTTTTGCTTTGGCAACCGCGATTACAAGAATTGATGAATTAAGAACGAAGAAAGATGAAATATCTGGTGTGCCTAGTGGCTTTGCCAGCTTAGATAGAATTACGTATGGTTGGCAACCCACCGATTTAATTATTTTAGCGGCACGACCTTCCGTAGGTAAAACTGCATTTGCATTGAACCTTGCACGTAATGCTGCATTGCATCCTACAAAACCACAACCCGTTGGCTTTTTTAGTTTGGAGATGAGTGCCTCTCAATTGGTACAACGTATTTTGAGTGCGGAGAGTGAGATTAAAATGGAGAAAATTTCAAGAGGTAAATTAGAGGATTACGAATACCAACAATTGCATGCAAAAGGTATTAAGCGATTAGAATCTGCCCCTATTTATATTGATGACACAGCGGCTTTGAACATTTTTGAATTCAGGGCAAAGGCCCGTAGGTTGGTAAACAAACACCAGGTTAAAATTATCATCATTGACTACTTGCAATTGATGAGTGGCTTGGGTGATCGTAATTCAAACAGAGAACAAGAAATTAGTAATATATCAAGAAGTTTAAAGGCCTTGGCCAAAGAATTAAATATTCCAATCATTGCTTTATCTCAGTTGAGTCGTGCGGTAGAAACTAGAAAAGAAAGCAAGATGCCGCAATTGAGTGATTTGAGAGAATCAGGTGCGATTGAGCAAGATGCGGACATGGTTATGTTTATCTATCGTCCAGAATATTACGAGGTAATGAGTAATGAAATGGGAGAAAGCACACAAGGTGAAACCCATATCAGAATTGCCAAGCACCGTAATGGTTCTTTGGATTTAATTAAATTAAGAGCGCGCTTAGATATTCAACGTTTTGAAGAATGGGATGGCGAAGGGGGTATACCAGGATTGGGCAGTAATTATAAGCCTGTTTCCTCACTCCCAGGAAATACAAGCAACGACGGCGGCCGCTTTTTTATACAAGGAAGTAAAATGAATGGCGGCGAATTTGATGAAGGCATCAATGACGACCAACCCTTTTAAATTGAAAAGTTATTTTTAAAGTTTAAATAATAATTTTATAGCTTTCGACTTGCATTATTTTTTTCAAATTTACACCCATGCCTGTACCCTATTTTTACGAGCCTACACTTACACATTGGCGTAAATCAGTTTACACTCAGTCCGGAAACAAGTAAGCATTGCGTGCAAGTTTTAAGGATGCAGGAAGGCACTAAAATAGATATTACCAATGGCATGGGCGCTGTTTTTAATGCAACCATTCAAACAGCACATAAAGCCAATAGCCTTGTCACCATTGAACGTCATCAAAGTGTCGCTGCTTCGCAACAAAAAATTACCTTGGGTATTTCCTTATTAAAAAATGCAGTTCGCTTGGAATGGCTTTTTGAAAAAGCAACCGAAATGGGCATCCATCAAATTGTACCAATTATTTGCGAACGCACCATTCATGAAAGATTCAAAATGGATCGCATGCAAAATATTTTGCAATCTGCCATGATCCAAAGCCAACAAGCATGGCTTCCTTTACTCTGCGAACCTATCGAATTTGATGCCTTTATACATAAGCATAAAGCATCGGTAAATTTAATAGCGCACTGTGAAACAAGCGAGAAAAAAAATATCAAAGAAATAATTGCACGGGATGAGGTTAATTTATTGATTGGCCCAGAAGGCGATTTTTCAAGTTCCGAAATTGCGACGGCTATTTCAAATAATTACACCCCCATTCAGCTTGGCCCCACCCGACTCAGAACCGAAACTGCAGGAATTTTCGCGTTGAGTGTATTAAAAATATTTTAA
>DOMR01000212.1 GCA_003509845.1 Chitinophagaceae bacterium
GCACCATAGTTTCCGCCAGCCCTAAAAATTTGCGTAGGTTGATCATACCATTTTACCAATAAAGTATTGGGTTCGTGTTGTGCCCATTCAATTCCACCATGCTCTCCATACACTCTTATTTTTAAAGCATTTTCTTCACCCGCTGCTACTTGTGATGCCATTAAAACGCCTTTAGCACCATTGTCAAATTTCAACATCACGGCGCCGTCATCATCTAATAAGCGTCCTTCGACCATGGTGTTTAATTCAGCACATACATCTGTGATTTTTGCACCCGTAATATATTCAGCTAAGTGCGCAGCATGTGTGCCAATGTCGCCCATCACCGAACTCTTACCTGATTTCTTTGGATCCGTTCTCCATGCTGCTTGTGCATTTCCTTCGCGTTCAGATAATTTACTTAACCAACCTTGTGGGTACTCCACCCATATTTTTCTAATTTTTCCAAACTTACCATCTTTCACCATCGCCTTAGCTTGCTTTACCATTGGGTATCCGGAATAGGTATGTGTTAAGCAAAGGGTTAAGCCGGTTTCGTCTAATTTTTGTTTTAATTGCTTTGCCTCATCTAATGAAAATGTAATTGGTTTTTCAATCACCACATGAAAGCCATATTCTAATGCCATCATCGCAGGTGCAAAGTGCGCAAAGTTGGGTGTTACAATCGTTACAAAATCGATACGTTCGTTCGCAGGCAGGTTAGCTTCTTTCTTGATCATTTCATCATAAGTCAAGTAAGTCCTTTCCTTTGGTAAAAATAATGCCTCCCCAGAAGCAACGGCTATTTCAGGATTAATGCTTAATGCACCTGCACTTACTTCAATTAATCCATCCATATTGGCAGCCAAACGGTGAATTGCACCTATAAAAGCGTCTTTTCCGCCTCCGACCATTCCCATGCGTAATTTTCGATTCATATTTGAGATTTTTAATGCTTTTGTATAATTTAAAATCCATTTTTATACGATGGATTATAACCTTAGCAATTTCCTTATAATTTCGCAAAAAACCCCCATTTTTAACTTAAAACTTTATAAAAAGCAGGAAAAAAAAATTATATTTATCAAGTCATAAATTCTAGGAACTTATATAATATTTTGTAATGTCATCTAATGTGAATAGGCGTCAAATTTTAAAACAAGTAATCGCTGGTTCTGCTGCTTTGGCAACAGGCGTTGTGGTTCCTTCAAATTTAATTGCATCCGTGAAACAAGGACTTCAAAACGATAACGAACCCCTTTCTTTAAAAGGAAAAATCAACCATTCTGCTTGTAGATGGTGTTATAGTCAATATCCGATTACAGAATTAGCTAAAAATTTCAAAGCAATGGGCATGGTAGGGATGGATTTGGTAGGCCCTTCCGAATGGCATGTGCTCAAGGAAAATAATTTAGTGTCCACCATGTGCAACGGTGCTGAGATCAGTTTGACCAAAGGATTTAATGACCCAAGTTATCATGATACCTTGGTGAAGAATTATACGGATCATATTAACTATGTTGCTGATGCAGGGTATACCAATTTAATTTGTTTTTCAGGAAATAGAAAGGGCATGGATGATGAAACTGGATTAAACAACTGTGCGACTGGATTAAAAAAGATAATGGCCTTGGCTGAAAAAAGAGGGATCATGATTCAGATGGAGTTATTAAATTCGAAAATAGATCACAAAGATTATATGTGCGATAGATCCGTTTGGGGTGTTGAATTATGTAAACGAATAGGGTCGCCTAATTTTAAATTGCTGTTTGATATTTATCATATGCAAATTGATGAAGGAGATGTTATACGTA
The DNA here is from genome assembly GCA_003509845.1 of Chitinophagaceae bacterium. Lineage (GTDB taxonomy): Bacteria > Bacteroidota > Bacteroidia > Chitinophagales > Chitinophagaceae > Sediminibacterium. The sequence continues at coordinate 1,794 of DOMR01000212.1, forward strand.
CCATTAATGCAAATCATGAATATTATGGACACTACCATACAGGTGGGGTGCCAGGTCGTAATGAAATTGATGAGCGTCAGGAATTATATTATCCTGCAATAATGCGTGCGATTGTTGCCACTGGATTTAAGGGTTATGTGGCGCAAGAATTTATTCCTGCAGATAAAGATCCAATGGCATCACTTAAAAAGGCTATTGAAATTTGTGATATTTAAAAATAATTAACGCGATTAAATTTATATTTTATGATGAACAGACGTGAAGCATTATCAAGAGTAGCCATTATTATGGGTGGAACCGTTTTAGGCGCGGAAGCATTTTTATCAGGATGTACCACTGCGAAAACAGGATTGGTATTTTCTGCAGAAGACATTGCATTCTTAAATGAAGTAGGAGAAGTAATTATTCCTGCAACCAATACCCCTGGTGCTAAGGAAGCTAAGGTGGGTGAGTTTATGTCAGTGATGGTGCGCGATTGTTATGATGAAAAAAATCAAAACATTTTCATGGAAGGGATGCGTGAATTACAGTTTAAGGAAGCCAAAGCAAAAATTGGCAAGTCCTTTATGGAAGCTAACGCACAAGAGCGCCATGATTTAATTAGTGCGCTTGACAAGGAAGTGCAAGCAAATAAAGAAGCTAAAAAAGCAAATCCGGATAAAAAATCAACAAACGATAAACATTATTTTACCATGATGAAGGAGTTAACCCTTACTGGATTTTTCACTTCAGAAGTAGGGGCAACAAAAGCGCTTCGTTATGTGGCTATTCCTGGAAGATACGAGGGCTGTGTGCCATATGCTAAAGGAGATAAGGCTTGGGCGTAGTATTTTACTATGCCAGCTATTTAGCTAAATGATTTAAGCGATTTATATTTTCATTAAGTTTTCATTAGGGTTTAATAACATTTATAACAAGAATCAATTACCATTTTAATTTATTACATGTCAAATTCAAGAAGAAGTTTTTTACGCAACACCGCATTGGCTAGTTTAGCGTTGGGTAACCCATTTAATAAGGAGCTGTTTGCCATGGCGCAAAAGAAAAATAAGTTTGGAATTCAGTTGTGGACTGTCAAGGAGGCCTTGGCTAAAGATCCATTAGGGGTGTTGAAACATTTATCCAATTGTGGGTACAAACAAATTGAAAGTTTTGAGGGCGCTAAGGGTATTTTCTGGGGTATGAAAAATACAGAGTTCAAAAAACAATTGGGTGATATGGAGATGAACATCATTGCCTCACATTGTGATATTAATAAGGATTTTGAACGCAAGGCTGCGGAAGCAGGTGAAATTGGAATGAAATATTTAATATGTCCACATATTGGAGCTCAAAAATCCATTGATGACTATAAGCGCTTTGCTGATCAGTTTAATAAGTGTGGTGAAATAGCGAATAAGAACGGCATTCGTTTTGCCTACCATAATCATGACTATTCTTTTAAAGCAATGGCCGGTGGAATGCCACAGGACGTATTAATGAATGCAACAGATGCTAATTTGGTAGATTTTGAAATGGACATTTATTGGGTAGTAGCAGCTGGCGCCGATCCTATAACTTATTTAAAAAAATATCCAAATCGTTTTAAATTATGCCATGTGAAGGATTTGATAAAAACACCCACTGGGCATGAGTCATGTATCTTAGGCAAAGGAACGATTGATTTTAAAAATATTTTATATGTAGGTGCGCAAAATGGCTTAAAATTTCACATCATTGAACAAGAAGCCTATACCGGAACCACTGAATTAGATTGCGCTAAAGAAAACGCAATTGTGTTAAACAATTTAGATTGGAGAGCATAAATTTAAATACTTTAATTGCGAAAAATATTTAACGCTTTATATAAAACTACAAAGGCCCCCCGATTCATCGGGGGGCCTTTGTGCTAATAGATGATTTAGTTATTTTAACAGCATTAAATCCTGTTTTGTTTTTTTAATTCAGACAAGGCATTGTATAGCGTATCTAAATTTTCAATGGTATTAAATGCATTGATCGAATAGCGCATATACACATCATTCTCCTGACGCATGATTGGAATTTCAATTTTGTATTCGGTGAATAATGTCCTTTGTAATATTTCTGGTTCCTTGGTTTTGATTGGGATACTAATCATTTGCCCAATCCATTCATTGGTTAAAGGACTAATGGGGCTTGATCCTAGTAAATCATAAAAGCGTTGCGCGTTGGCAAGCACCATGTCATGACATTCATTACGAACAGTGATCCAATCATTTTCAGCCATAAATTGTATACAAGCGGGCACTGTTAAAAATGCAGAAAAGTCGCGTGTGCCAATCATTTGGTGGTAATCCAAATAGTGTGAATGAGAAGGTTTTAATGCTTTGTATCCCCAACTTACAATTAGCGGATCGCAAAGATGCTGTACTGATTTGTGTGCATATAAAAAACTACATCCTTTGGGCGCCATCATCCATTTATGACATGCACCCGTATAAAAATCAGCTTGTAGTTCCGCTAAATTTAATGGAATATGTCCTGGCACATGCGCGCCATCGACAATGGTAATCAATCCTTTTGATTTTGCTATTTCGCAAACTTCTTTTACTGGAAAAATTAATCCAGTCGAACTAGTTATTTGACTAATAAATATCGCTTTTGTATTTGCAGTCACACCTTCAAAAAAATCAGCTATGAATTTTTCTTTAGTTGTTATGGGCAAATTAATTTTTTGACGACGATACCTGGCACCCGCTTTTTCACAATAAAAATTCCAAGTCCGATCGCAGGCACCATATTCAATGTCCGTGGTTAATATTTCATCCCCCGCTTTTAAAGGAAAATTTTTTGCAATCAGGTTAACGGCAAAAGAAGGATTAGTAACATACACCAAATCATCTTGATCCGCACAGCCAATATATTTTGCTAAAGCAGCTCTTGATGCTGCTAAATAGTTGACGCCATCAAAGGCAATAAACTGAACAGGTTCGGATTCCAATACTCTTTGCCAATGTTGGTAATTTTCAAATATAGGCTTGGGTGTTGCGCCAAAGGAACCAAAATTTAAAAATGTGATTGCTGGGTTTAATAAAAATTGATCTTGAAATTTTTTCATAAATATAAAATTTAAAAGATAATCGCGCAATGTATTGAAGGCGGTACAACAAAGAAGGATAAAGTTACCACTTAATCAGGGACATAAAAAAACCCTTCCACTCATTTATTGTGAAAGGGTTTTAAGTAAGGCGATTTAATTATATACCCAAACTCCAACCATCACGATATGTTCGTTTAACGAATTGATTTGCTTCGTCAAAGTTGGTGATCTTCATATTTGGTCCATCCCATAATAATTGAACGTTACGTCCTGGATAAATTATTTTTCCTTTTGCAGTTTTTTCTTGTGCTTTGATATCATAGCTACGAATGGCTAAATTACCCATTAATACAGATTCAGTTAATGGCCCAGCGATATCAAAATTAGAACTTAAGTTTTTAGCTAAATCACTTCCAGGCCCAGCGATACATGCTTCTACCCATGCAGCATAGTGACCTTCAGCACCACCTTTTACTAAATCAACGGTACTTGGAACTGTGGTTGTTTTTGTCAAACTAGTAGGTAATAATTGTGGATTCACACCATAAGTGCCTGCCATCATCTTGCCTTTAGTTCCTTCAAAAATGATACCGTTGCCGCCATCACCCATTTGTTCGTTGGGTCCTAATTCAGGAGGTCTTTCTGGTTGTATACCACCATCCATCCAATGTAATTTAATTTCAGTCTCCTTGTTTTTACCCTTATGCTTATTGAATGGTCCTCTGAAAGTTAAAATAATGTGTGATCCCATTGGCGGACTATCTGGTGCATCCAATTTTTGCCAAGGTGCAGTGTATCTTGTTGCAATACTACATTCAGCTGCCACTGGATAACCCAAACCTAATACTGCAAAACCTGGTGCCATAATATGACAAGCCATATCACCCAATGCGCCGGTTCCGTAATCCCACCAGCCTCTCCAGTTAAATGGCAGTATACCATCGAAGTAATCTTTTTTAGGAGCAGTACCTAACCATAAATCAAAATCTAATTCAGCAGGAATCGAAGAAGGCGCTGCAGGGCGAATTGCGCCTTGTGGCCATACTGGACGATCCGTGTAACAATAAATCGTATGAACGTCTCCAATTAAACCAGCATTATACCAATCCTGTAACTTACGTACACCATCACCTGATGCACCTTGGTTACCCATTTGTGTAACTACATTATGTTTTCTTGCAGCTTCGGTCATCATCCTTGCTTCATAAATATCATGTGCAATTGGTTTTTGAACATAAACGTGTTTGCCTAATTGCATTGCAGCCATTGCTTGAACTGCGTGCATATGATCAGGAGTAGATACAGAACATGCATCAAAATATTTGTGCTCCTTATCTAACATCTCTCTGTAATCCTTATAGTATTTTGCTTTAGGATAGCGTTGGCGACTTTTTACAGCTTGTCTGTCATCTACATCACACAAAAATGCGATATCTGCTTTTCCAGAATTGTAAAAATTGAATAAATCGCTTTCGCCTTTCCCACCGGATCCGATTCCGGCAACTTGCAATTTATCACTTGGCGCAGTAAAACCTTTTCCTCCTAATACGTGTCTTGGTACAATATAGAAACCACCCATGGCAAGGGCTGAGTTTCTTATGAAATCTCGACGACTGTTATTTGATTTGTTCTTGGACATAGCAAACGGTTAATGGTTATAAAATCTTATTTTTTGAGTATGTTAAATTATATAAAAATTGGGATAATTTGAAATAATTTTTACCAATGAAGTTCCCTCTTAGGTTCGTTTGCTTAATTAAGCTTAAATTGCTTCATAATTTTATGCTATGACTGCTAATATTGATGCACTTAAGGACTATTTCAGTACAGGAGCCACCCAAACTTATGCCTTTAGATTACTTCAATTAGAAAGGCTTAAAAAGGCGGTGATGGATTCTGAAAAAATATTATATGAAGCATTGTATGCTGACCTTAAAAAAACGGACGAAGATGCTTGGGCCACAGAGATTGGATTTTTCTTAAGTGAATTAAATTATACCATTAAACATTTACAGGAATGGATGGAACCCAAATCTGTTGCGACTAATTTGGTGAACATGCCTTCCACAAGTTATACCATCCAAGAACCTTTGGGCGTGGTTTGTATTATCGCACCTTGGAATTATCCATTTCAGTTGTTGTTTACGCCATTGATTGGGGCTATTGCGGGCGGTAATTGTGCTGTATTAAAACCAAGTGAATTTGCGCCAGCTACGGCAAAAGTGATGGCTAAAATAATAGCCGACTTATTCCCAAATAATTATATGCTTTATTTAGAAGGTGATGGTGCTACCGTATTGCCACCCTTATTAACTGAGAATAGGTTTGATCATATTTTTTATACAGGTAGTACAGCGGTTGGAAAAATAATTTACAAATACGCTGCGGAAAAATTGGTACCCGTTACTTTAGAATTAGGTGGTAAAAGTCCGGCCGTTATTACTGCTGATGCAAATTTGAGAGTGGCAGCACGTCGTTTGGCTAATCCTAAATTTTCAAATTGTGGTCAAATGTGTATTGCACCCGACTACATTTTAGTACCCACTGATTTAAAGGATAAATTAATTAAAGAATTGATCATCGCGATTCAATCATTTTATGGAGTAGATGCAGAAGCGTCAGAACATTATGGTAAAATTATCAATGACAAACAATGGTTGCGTATCACTAGCTATTTATCGGAAGGGGAGATTGTTTATGGCGGAAAATCAAATAGAGAAAAATTATTTATTGAACCCACCATTATGACAGGCATTCATGCGGATGCAAAAATTATGCAAGATGAAATTTTTGGCCCCATCCTTCCGATTCTTACTTACACCTCCAAAGAAGAAGCATTGGCCATCATACACAAAAATCCAAATCCATTGGCATTTTATGTTTTCACTGAAAACAAAACTGATGAACAATATTGGTTAACGAATGTACCCTCTGGAGGTGCCTGTGTAAATAATGCCACTATGCATATTACCAATCATGATTTACCTTTTGGTGGACGCGGTTATAGCGGCACTGGCGGTTATCATGGCAAGTTAAGTTTTGACACATTTACACATACGAAGTCGGTTTTAAAAACCCCTACTTGGATAGACCCTGGTTTTAAATATCCGCCTTATAAAGGCAAGGCATGGTTGCTGAAAAGATTGATTGGATAAAGAGTACTAAAAATAAATTTGCGATTCTGCCAATCAAAATTGAATTATAATTGAAGACTAAAAAACATATCATGATTAAAGTTGCCATTGCTCTTGGAATATTAGTTTCTGCTGCTGTTTTGATGAAGAAAAAGGACATGTCCTATCGACAATCAATTTTGAAATCCATTTACCCAATGATTATGTGGTCAACGCATTCGAATGGTAAAAAGCAATCCCTGGAAAATAAAAATGGCGCTACACCTTCAATGTCATTTTATGATTTAACCATGACCGCTATAGATGGAACCCTATTTAATTTTTCGAACGTAAAGGGTAAAAAAATATTGATTGTAAATACGGCAAGTGATTGTGGGTATACTGGTCAATATGAAGCGCTTGAAAAATTGCAACAACAATATAAAGAGCAATTAGTAGTGATTGGTTTTCCTGCGAATGATTTTAAGGGACAAGAAAAAAGCGACAATCAAAATATTGCTGCTTTCTGCAAAAAAAATTATGGCGTTAGTTTTCCTTTAATGGAGAAGTCGATTGTGATTAAAAAGAACCAACAGAATTTGGTACACAAATGGCTGTCTGATCCTTCACAGAATGGTTGGTGTAATCAGGAGCCTGTATGGAATTTTTGTAAATACCTAATTAATGAACAAGGGGTGTTGGTGAATTATTTTCCAATGACCATTGACCCACTAGATCCTTTGGTGATTGCTGCGATCGAGAAAAAATAATTGTACAATTATTGGTTTCCAAAAAAGTGAAAGCACGCTTAATTGAAATGTGCTAGCTCGTTTAATTGATAGGGCAGTGCTCGTGGTAGTTTTCTAAAACTATATGTCCTGATTCAATCACCATATCCTTATAGGTTTCTTTAATCTCATCCAAAATTGTTTCCACTTCCTTTGGATCTGTGATGCGTACTAATTTATTTCGGTACTCTTTTATGTTTGGCAAGCCCCTTAAATAATTTGCATAATGACGACGCATTTCATTGATGCCTGCAATGGGTCCCTTCCATTCCATTGATTTTAT
>DOMR01000019.1:0-479 GCA_003509845.1 Chitinophagaceae bacterium
GAAAGAGATGTTGTTGAATTAACAAAAATATACCGCCAAGTTCCTGCGGACTTAATTAATGTCATTGAATACAATCCGATTGATAAATTTCCATTTGACAAACCCGATGAAGATGGATTTGAAAATTTTGTAACCGCATTACAAAAAAATAGGGTAAATGTTAGGGTAAGAAGAAGCCGTGGCAAGGATATTGATGCCGCTTGCGGACAGCTTGCTAACAAGGATAATTTTTAATAGTACGGCACAATGAAAAAAAATAGAACTGATAATTTTGATAAATTTTCTCTTAAAAAAAAGGGAAGCGCTGTCAAAGAAAATATAAGACAGGATAAGAAAAAAGCCAAAGCGGAATCAAGGGCTATGGGCGAAGCTGCAAGACAAAGAAAAATTGATAAAGCAAGAGGGATTGTAACCGATCCGCCGAAAGAAAAGTATACAAAGGGGCCCTATGCCAAAAAAACAACTGGCTATGAAAAAAA
>DOMR01000019.1:628-4290 GCA_003509845.1 Chitinophagaceae bacterium
GATGAAAAAAGAACCGCTTCCATTGGTAAAGTAAATGCGGCGGCTGATACCCCTTATGAACAAATGCCATTGAATAAATACATTGCACATGCGGGCATTTCTGGTCGTCGTGAAGCCGCCGCCATGGTAAAATCGGGACATGTAACCATCAATGGTGATACTATTTTGGAGCCCGGTTATAAAGTACAATACAAGGATGTCGTTAGATTAAAAGGGAAAGTGTTGCAATTACAAGTAACTCCTGTTTATATATTATTAAATAAACCAAAGGATTACATATGTACCGCGAATGATCCTGAAGGTAGAAAAACAGTTTTAGATATTATTAAAAACGCAACCACACAACGGATGTTTCCAGTAGGTCGACTTGATAGAAATACGACTGGAGTTTTAATACTAACGAATGATGGGGATTTGGCACAAAAATTAACCCACCCTTCCTATGAGATTAAAAAGATTTATGAAGTAACCTTGGATAAGCCAGTTACTAAGGCAGATATGGAAGCCATTGCAAAAGGGGTTGATTTGGAAGATGGATTTATTGCAGCTGATGCAGTAAGTTATTTGTCCAATACTTCCAAAAATGTCATTGGTATTGAAATTCATAGTGGTCGTAATAGAATTGTAAGACGCATATTTGAACACTTAGGATATGATGTAAGACATTTGGACCGAGTTATGTTCGCCAACCTTACTAAGAAAAATGTAGACCGTGGTAAATGGCGTTTTTTAGCAGAAAAAGAAGTACGCCTTTTAAAGTTTATGAATAAATCCTTTACTAGGAAGTCTGCAAAAGAAAATTAATCCTACTACTCCTTTTAATAGCTTGTACTTTAATGATAGATATATTATTTGAAAATGACGACATGATTGTACTAAATAAGCCCGCCGGTTTATTTAGTATCCCTGATCGTTTTGGCAAAGAGGCTTCTCTTAAATCATTATTACAGGAAAAATATCCTGCCATATTTACGGTGCATCGATTAGACCAACACACGAGTGGTTTAATTTTATTCGCAAAAAATGCCGAAGCACACCAAGAATTAAGCACTTTGTTTGAAGGACGTACTATTGAAAAAAAATACCTCGGCTTGGTGATGGGTCGTCCGCCACAAAATGGAACCATTGATCAAGCCATCATGGAACACCCTGGCAAAAAAGGGCAAATGGTCACCCATGCCAAAGGCAAAGCTGCACAAACAAGTTATGAGGTACTCAAAAATTATAAAAGATATGCCTGGGTATCCTTTCAAATTCATACAGGGCGTACACATCAAATTAGAATACATGCCCAACATTTAGGCAACCCCATTGTTGCAGATGATATTTATGGTGATGGTGAAAAGCTATTATTATCTTCCATAAAAAAGAAAAATTTTAAATTAAGTAAAGCGGAGGAAGAGGAACGCCCTTTATTAGCGAGACAAGCTTTACATGCACATACTTTGCGCTTTGAACTTAATGGCACTGATTACCAATTTGAAGCGCCCATTCCAAAGGATCTTGCTGCCACTTTAAAGCAGTTGGATAAATGGAATAGCGAAAAATAAAAATCCCCTTCGCTGAATATTCAGAGAAAGGGATCTTAAAAGAAAGGTAGCTGACTCGCAACAACAGTGACACACTGTAAGCGTTATTCATTTTGAGGAACAAAATCAACAACGCTTTACTGAGGCGTTCATTACCTTACATACATTTAGTAATTACACCGCATTTATTTATTCGGTTGTGGCGTATAACGCAAATATGGTTTTACGATATTCAAGCCTTTGGGGAATTTAACTAAAGCATCTTCTGTTTTTATGGCTGGTACCACAATCACATCTTCTCCATCTTTCCAATTCGCAGGGGTAGCTACACTATAATTGGCTGTCAACTGCAAAGAATCAATCACTCTTAATACTTCCACAAAATTTCGCCCAGTGGAAGCGGGATAGGTAATAAATAATTTTACTTTTTTATCTGGTCCAATAATAAACAAAGAACGTACTGTGAAAGTTTCTGATGCATTTGGGTGAATCATATCATAGGCGTTAGCCACTGCTCTATCCTCATCTGCGATAATTGGGAATCCCACATGCACATGTTGTGTTTCATTGATATCATTAATCCATTTGTTATGGCTTTCAACGCCATCCACACTGAGCGCTAAAACTTTTACATTGCGTTTGGTAAATTCTTCTTGCAATGCTGCAGTGCGGCCTAATTCGGTAGTACATACAGGTGTAAAGTCAGCAGGATGTGAAAATAAAATTCCCCAACTATCGCCAAGGTATTCATGAAAGCTGATGTCTCCAATATTTGTTTTTGCTTTGAAATCGGGCGCAATATCCCCTAATCTTAAACTCATAATACTGTATTTTTTATTGTAAGAATACAAAGATATGTATTTCCTACTAAATTAGTAGACTTTTAAAGAAAAAAATTTTTTAGTAATTGAAGACCCTACTAAACGGAGGTGTATAAATCCAACAAGCCATCCGGAAGTGAAACTGTCACTGTTTTTTTTACATGATCTACTCCTTTTAAACTTTCTTCATGTAATGGAATATACGCTTCCTGACCTTGGTATAAAATGGTTAACATCAATTGATGCGGTTGCTCAATGACTTCAAGCACCTGACCTAAATCGATGCCATTTTCTTTGACCATATACCCTAATAAAGCCAAAGGGGAACTTTTATCCACGAGCTGCTGGAACTCGGCTTGTGGCAACCACACTTTTTTGCTGATTAAAATTTGAGTGGCTTCCCTATTTTGAATACCCTCTATCTGTAAATGAGTTAAAGTATCCGTTTTGGCAATAGCGGATGTAATAAAATAAGGTATAAAGCTAGCTGTATTTTTTTCAACAAATATGGCGTCAATACCTTTAAAATTAATGGGTTTACCTAATGCATGTTCAATGATAATTTGCCCACCAATACCATGTGCAGCCACAATTTTTCCGATATGTATATATTCGCTCATGGTATTGTTTTAAAATATTGCATACACAAAACTAATTATTCGAAACAGAACAATTGGATTATGTCTGATTTTTTTAATAAGTATTCATTACAAAAAACCCCCGATACCGATAAACGGAACCAGGGGCTTTATTAAAGCTAGATTAATTTTAAATTATTCTGCAGCTGGTGTTTCTTCTGCAGCAGGTGCTTCATCAGCAACTACTGGTTCAGCTTCCGCAACTGGTGCTTCTGCAACAGGCGCTTCCGCAATTGGTTCAGCTACTTTCTTCACAACTGGAACATACACTTTTTTAGCAGCTTGTGCTTTTTTGTGATCATCATTCTTGCTCGCTATATTAGCTTCATGCTCAGCGAACCAAGTTTGAAACTTAGCCATCGCAGTTGCCTCATCAAATAAGTTTAATTTAACACCACGTAATAAGTGTTTTAAATAAAGAACTCCTTTGAAAGATAAAATACGGTGAACCGTGTCTGTAGGTTGTGCACCTTTGTTTAACCACTCTAAAGCTTTTTGACGATCCAATTGGATAGTCGCAGGAACTGTTAAAGGATTGTAAGTACCAATTTTTTGGATGAATTTACCATCTCTTGGTGCGCGTCCGTCGGCTACTACTATAAAGTAGAAAGGCCTTTTTTTACTACCATGACGCTGTAGTCTCATTTTTACTGCCATGTTAAATAGATATTTAT
>DOMR01000284.1:0-2870 GCA_003509845.1 Chitinophagaceae bacterium
AAGTTCTACGCCTAATCAAGATAACCCATTGATGGATATTGCGGAAGTAAAAGGCTTTCCAATACTAGGTTTGGATGTTTGGGAACACGCTTATTATTTAAAATATCAAAACAAGCGTCCTGACTATATCAATAATTGGTGGAATTTGGTGAATTGGGAATTTGTGCAAAAAAGATACGACGAGTCAAATCATTAATTAGTTTGAAAGCTCAGCCTTACATTTGTATACTTACATGTTTATCAATTTCCCATAAGTGCAAAAATCAAAACAAAATTTAAAAATTCAATTTTTTGTTACTAGTTTAAGTATCGTATTATTCGTACTTAAATTTGTTGCGTACTATATGACCCATTCCTTATCCGTATTGTCGGATGCCTTGGAAAGTATTGTAAATGTAATAGCAGGTTTGATTGGATTATACAGTTTATATGTTGCTTCCAAACCCAAAGACAAAGACCATCCCTATGGTCATGGTAAAGCAGAGTTCATATCGGCCGCCTTTGAAGGCAGTTTAATTATAACCGCAGGAGGAATAATTTTATACGAGTCCATTATTACTTTTTTTGAACCAAGTAGTTTACATAATCTAGATAATGGTATTTGGGTGTTGCTTTCCACTGCAGTTTTAAACATGGCTGCTGGATTAATTGCAAAAGCAATAGGTAAAAAAAATAATTCATTGGCACTCACTTCTAGCGGACAACATTTGTTGATAGATAGTTATACCACTTATGCAGTGGTTATTGGTATTGGGCTTGTTTTATTTACGGGGTATAATGGCATAGATACTAGCATAGCCGTTGGTATGGGCATATGGATCATCTACAATGGCTATAAAATTATTAGAGAATCGCTTGCAGGAATTATGGATGAAGCGGATATGGCTTTATTGGATGCAGTTATACAAGAATTAAATTTATCTCGACATACCAACTGGATTGATTTACATAATTTGAGGGTGATTAAATATGGGGCATTAATGCACATTGATTGTCATTTAACAGTGCCTTGGTATTTTAATGTAAATGAAGCACATGCTGCAGTTGATGAATTTACTAAATTGATAAAAAATAAATTTGGGGATAGCGTTGAATTTTTTGTGCATACCGATGGTTGTATGCCTTTTAGTTGTGCAATTTGTACGATTGAAAATTGCGAAAAACGAAATGCGCCTTTCAAAGAAAAACTCGCATGGAATAGAGAGAATGTATTATCAGATTTGAAACACCAATTAGCATAATTATTGAAAAATGATTTATCTGTCACCCATGTTTATCAAATAATGATGCTAAAAATATGAATTGAAATAAACAAAATACTTAATTAAAATTAATTCAAAATGAATACCTGGAAACAATACCAAGACCAAAACAAAGAAAGATTCTTAGAAGAGCTTTTAGCCTTATTACGCATACCCAGTATCAGTGCGAAGTCGGAAAACAATGGGGATATGCTTACTTGCGCAAAAGCAGTGGAACAGGCATTAAAACAAGCAGGCGCACCAGTAACTAAAATTTATGAAACTGCAGGACATCCCATTGTCTATGGTGAAATTATAACAGACCCCGGTTTCCCAACAGTTCTTGTTTATGGTCATTATGATGTACAACCTGCTGATCCATTGGAACTATGGCATAGCAGTCCCTTTGATCCTACCATTAAAGATGGAAAAATATATGCGCGTGGTGCTTGTGATGATAAAGGGCAATTTTACATGCATGTGAAGGCATTAGAAATAATGACGCAAACAAAATCACTTTGTACGAATATAAAATTCATTATCGAAGGGGAAGAGGAAATTGGCAGCCCACATTTAGCAGAATTTGTAAAAGCACATAAGGACTTATTAAAAGCGGATGTTATTTTAATAAGTGACACAGCAATGATTAGCATGGACACGCCGTCGATTGACATTGGGGTACGTGGATTAAGCTATATTGAAATTGAAGTTACAGGGCCCAATCGTGATTTACATAGTGGTGTTTATGGGGGTGCGGTTGCCAACCCTATCACCATTTTATCAAAAATGATTGCATCCTGTCATGATGAAAATAACCATATCACTATTCCAGGTTTTTATGATGATGTATTATCTTCCACCGACGCGGAAAGAAAAAAAATGGCAGAAGCGCCATTTGATGAAACTGAATTCAAAACAGATTTAGCCATTCAACATCTTTGGGGTGAAAAAGGATACAGCACTAATGAAAGAACAGGTATTAGGCCCACACTTGAAGTAAATGGCATATGGGGTGGCTATACCGGAGAAGGTGCAAAAACAGTTTTACCATCAAAAGCATTTGCAAAAATTTCATGCAGACTAGTACCCAATCAATCTTCTGAAAAAATAACAAGTATGGTATTAGCGCATTTTAAAAAAATTGCGCCTGCATTTGTTACCGTGAATGCATTTGAACATCATGGAGGAGAACCCTATATTACACCCATTGATTCCCACGAATATCAAAGTGCAGCCAAAGCCATTGCTGCTACTTTTGGAAAGGATCCAATTCCAGTGCGTGGTGGTGGTAGTATTCCTATTTGTGCATTATTTGAAAAGGAATTAAATGTAAAAATTGTATTTATGGGTTTTGGTTTAGATAGTGATAACTTGCATAGCCCAAATGAAAAATATGATATTGTCAATTTTTACAAAGGCATTGAAACCATTCCTTACTTTCATCAGTTTTTTGCAGAAAAAAAATCCTAATACATGCGGGGGCAAGAAACCACAAAAAAAGCGGAAAAACAAAAAGTTAGATTAGACAAATACTTGTGGTGTATCCGTATTTTTAAAACCCGAAGTCAGGCAACAGAAGCCATTGATAAAGGTCGCGTAAAAATTAAAGGGGAACCCGTAAAAGCTTCA
>DOMR01000284.1:2997-4168 GCA_003509845.1 Chitinophagaceae bacterium
ACGCCCATTGAAGAATTGGAACGTGTTAATCAAGTGGCATCTAGCTTTCATACAGGAAAGCGATTAAGTAAAATAGGTCGACCTACCAAAAAAGACCGACGCGATTTAGGCGATCTTTTAGGCTAATAGCAATACACAGGTAGCATTAATAGAAAAAAATAGGTGTCTATTTTGTTTCTTTTATCTTTACACTATGACCATTGAAATTTTAACCGTTTTACCAGAATTATTAACAAGCCCTTTTGAGCATAGTATGATGAAGCGTGCGCAGGAGAAAGGACTGCTTACCATTAAATTACATACACTTAGGAAGTGGGCAATCAATAAACATGGACAGGTGGATGATTACCAATATGGCGGAGGCGCTGGCATGGTGATGATGTGTGAACCATTAGCAAACGCAATTGACGAATTACAAGCAGAAAGCAAATTTGATGAGATCATTTTTATGACCCCGGATGGTAAAACATTGGAGCAAAAAGATGCCAATACGCTTTCACTTAAAAATAGAATTTTAATTATTTGCGGTCACTATAAAGGTATTGACCAACGCATTCGGGATTTGTATGTGACACGCGAAATTTCCATTGGTGATTATGTATTAAGTGGTGGTGAATTAGCCGCCGCCGTTTTGGTTGATGCGATAGGTCGTATTATACCAGGGGTATTAAATGATGAAACTTCTGCATTGACCGACTCCTTTCAAGATAACTTACTGGCGCCGCCTGTATTTTCAAGACCTGTTGAATTTAGAGGTTTACAAGTGCCTCCTATTTTATTATCAGGTGATCCTAAAAAAATTGAAGCTTGGAGACAAGAACAAGCACTTGAACGAACCCAACAACGCCGTCCTGACATTCTAGATCAATAATAGACCGCTCATACTTTTATTTTCATATAAGCGCGCTTCTAATAAGGATAATTAATACACATATCTGATATTTGCTTTAAATTATTTAGACAAATGCGCTTGATCAGAAACCTTGTTTTTTATTGTATTTCCATTGCTATTGCAACAAATTGTCAAGCACAAAAAATCACTGAATTTCAAAAAGACTATCAACTTGATTTAATTAAAACAACTGATGTCATTAAAATTGATGGTATTTTGGATGAAATGATTTGGGCTAGTGCAAATGTTACCCACGCTGATAATAAAAAATTCCCCAAT
>DOMR01000209.1 GCA_003509845.1 Chitinophagaceae bacterium
ATTGCTAATAATATAACGGTGACACCCGGAAACACCGTTCATTTTTTGAATAGCTGTAATAGCATAAATACTTTCAAGGGTATCCTTAGTGATCGTTTCCTTAAAATCAGCAGGGTTTAAATGCCCAACTAATGTAGCTAAAACATTCATTTGAGCCTTGCTATCTAGCGTATTGTAATCACTTGGTAAAATGCCTTTCCCATCTATTTTTAATAGCGTTTGATGCACATCCATTAAAACTGCATGATGCACTCTGCTATCCTGTCTAATATCAAGTGATGCAAAATGGGTGCCAAATAATTTTACTTTATGCAACAAACTTTCTAATCTTGACAGGTACAAGGAATAATTTCCTTCGATGATGATGTTTTTAATTTTGGAAAGACAATCCATGATTTCATTGGCGGTGATTGGCTTTGCTTCATCTGGTCTGAAAACATTTTCATATAATTTCGCTTCTAATTCATTGACTAAAATAGCTACGCCAGAAAAAGTTAATTTTCGTTTTAGTTTTCTTACATCTCTATAATAACATACAATAATACTACTTCGCAAAGCTTTGGCCACATTCAATGTGGTTTCACCATTTACAAAAGGATTACCATCTCGATCACCGCCAGGCCAAAAGCCTAATTCAATAAACGGATTCTCGCCATCATATTGATTATCAAATACGTCTCGAACAATGCTGCTGTAAATATTGCCAACCGAATGATAAAAAACATTTTCCAAATACCACATCAATGTCAATGCTTCATCGGTAGGTGTGGGTTGCTTTTTATTAAAAAAAGGAGTAAGCCCTAATTGCTGAATATATTGATTGATAGTATTAAAATCATTTTTGCCTATAGCTTCGCCCATATCGTGAATGATACCTAATACATTCGCAGGATAAAATTGTGTGGGGTGTGCTGTTAATACAAGGCGGACTTTGAATTTCTCTAGCTTCTTTTTTAGTGCATCCGTATTGTTAGAAAATTCAGCATCTCTAAGGAGCGCTTTTAAACTTCCAATACCATCTACTTCATTGACACTACTAAATGCGGCATCTTCAATCGCATCAAATAATACCACTTGCCTTTCCATGTATTGAACATACTTGAAAAGGTGGTCTAATTTTTCTTCTTCAGATGCCACATAGGTATGTTGTTTGAAAAAATAGTCCACAATTTCGATCGGTGATTTGTCTTTACTAAATCCTTCTTCACAGGTTTGTAATAAAATGGGTAATAATGCACCTACGTTAGCTACGCCCGAGTAGGGGAGTGCTGCAAATAAACTATTATAAATAATGTATTTGTCAGAAACATTTTTTCTGAATTGAATTGCGTAATTATGAGCGCTTGTTGGCATACTATTGTACCATAAAGGTAGTACAAATAAAATTAGATTCTCTGAAACCCTTGTCTGTATTGATTCCTAATGAATGTTCGTTTTAATCAGTTACAATGCTTTGTAAGTTGGCACTTTGATATCATGATAAAAAGCAAAGGTCCAATTTTCTTTTTGTCCCTTTTCCCACCATTGTTGTCGCCATTCCATGGCTAATTTACCATCCAGGTCATACTTTGCAACAAATCTTGATTTCATTTGCTGCAGTTGCGGTGCTACATCAGCACCAAAAAATAGGATATCTTCCTTTTCTTTAATCCAACACACTTGATGATATAAGCTATGTCCACCTGTAATTTTGTAATGAATCAAATCTTCAATCATTCCTTCCTCCTGTGTGAGCCAATGCACCTTGCTAAATGCTTCTAATATTTGTATCTGATCGGCAATATAGGAAGCACTTTTTGATTGTAAGGCTAAATCATATTCCCATTTTTGTATATAATAGGTTGCATAGGGAAAGCTGATAAATCGTTCCTGATGTTGGGGGTGTATGAAGCTTATTCCGCCTGAATGATCTTTGTGTAAATGACTCAGAAAAACTTTGGTCACACTTGAAGGATCAATTCCTATGGCCATTAAATTAGCATGTATTTGAAGTATGCCTTGGTTGTTAAAATAGCCGAGACCCGTGTCCAATAAAATAATGTCGTTTTCGGTTACAACAACAAAGGGCTGTACTTGTACCAAAATACTTCCAGGAGGTCTATTTTGAATATCCCCTTCAAAGGGAACAAACACTTTTGTACTATCAATTGAAAAACTGCCCTCAGATAAAGGATAAATACGCATGGGATAAAAATAGGGATTAACGCAGTACCATTTGCCTGTCGGCATCTAATCTTAATAATATAAAAACAAGTACGGTAAAGGTGAGTAAGGAGGATCCGCCATAACTGATTAATGGTAAAGGAATACCTACTACTGGAAACAATCCAATGCACATGCTTATATTAACAGCAATATGGAAAAAGAAGATGCCCACCACACTATAAGCGTATACTCTTGAAAAAGTACTTCTTTGCCTTTCTGCGATTCGAATCAACCTAAACAGAAAAAACAAGTACAAACCTAGGAATGTAAACGTACCCACAAATCCAAAAGCTTCGCCTAAGGAGGTAAATATAAAGTCAGTATGTTGCGCGGGAACATATTTGCCTCTGGTTTGGGTACCTTTCAAAAAACCTCTTCCCCAAAATCCACCAGATCCAATGGCAATTTTACTTTGCTTTACATTATAATCATCTGGCTTTCGCACAGTTTTTTTATTAATAGCTGTTTTGTTAGCTGATTTTACATTTTGGCCACAATCATATTCCTTACCCATCATGCTGTATATACGTGTACTTTGATAACACTCTAATACGTTATTGAAAATATAAGGAACGACATATTTAATCGTTCCAAAACAAATCGCCCAAATGGATAAAATGACTAGGATTGAATTTTTATTTCTTTTGAATTTTTTAATTAGGTTTAAAATAATTAACCCTGCTATTACTGAAATAATAATGGATAAAACGGTCGGGTCTAGTAATAGGGTGGCAATAACAAGTATAGCAAAGGATAACAAAGCAACCAAAATCACAGGCGGAAGTCCTTCTCGGTACATAGCAAAAATAAATGCGCTGTAGACTAAAGCTAAGCCCAGCTCATGTTGCATTACAGACAATATTGCTGGTAGTATTATCATCGCGCCTGCAATCAGGTGCGATTTTAGTTTAGAAAAATCGGTTTCTGGTTTTGAAATAAACTTAGCTAAAATTAATGCAGTAAATATTTTACATAATTCAGCAGGCTGTAAATTAAATCCACCTGCAATGGGTATCCAGCTTTTAGATCCGTTGATATCCTTTCCTAAAACAAAAGTAGCCAGCATTAATAATATTCCAAGAACATATAAAACATTGGAAAGTGCAGTAAATACCTTGCTATCCATCAGTAAGATAAAAATGGCTGTAAATGCGCAAAATATGGCAAAATAAATTTGCTTACTATAATTTGTCTTCGCTGTTAAAAAAGAGTTACTCCAATTCAAATTTGGATTATACTCCACCATGAAAATGCATAAAATACCAATAGCAACCATTATTACATATAATAATATTACCGCAAAGTCGGTTCCTTTAGAAAAGTTATTATTGTTATAGTTTACCATTTTTGTTCTTCGTTACTTTTTTCTTTTTTTGTAATGGATCAATTGCGGTTTCTTTGTTTACCTTATTTGAAGGGGCTGGCTTGGATGGGGGTGTTACAGGTAGGGTATCTATTTTTTTCAGCGTGTCCAAAGCTAGTTTTGCTGGTGCAATTTCAGATAACATTTCCATATCCCATACATCAGCAAGTTCATCATTGTTGTATTCAAGTGGGGTTAGCATTTCCGTTTTATTGTTGCGTACATACCAGCTTTTAATGGCGGCTGGCATTAAGTCCACGTTAGATAAATTTTCTGCTTTTATTTTACTTTCAGTGGTTAAAGTATCATTTAAATATTTTTCCATCATGAGCCCCGCTATTGGACCTGCCCAAGTGGAACCATAACCCGCATTCTCTACCACTACGGCTACCGCAATTGTGGGATTTTCTTTTGGAGCAAAACAGACAAATAAGGAGTGGTTTTTTCCATGTGGGTTTTGGGCTGTACCAGTTTTAGCGCAAAAATCATGTCCAGGTACTTTGATAAATGCAGCAGTACCAATCACTGTAACATCATGCATGCCTTCTTTGATAACATCAAAATATTGTTTTGCAATTTTAGTTACTTCAATTTTAGTTCTGTATTTTTCAAGCATCAACTTATCTTCTTCATCTTCGTTTTCGATACTATCCACAAAATGGGGTGTGTAATAAAATCCGGAATTCGCTAAATAGGCCATTGCATTGGCTAATTGAAGTGGGGTTGCTGTCATTCGATCCTGTCCAATACCCAAGGTGAGCATATAACAGCTGTTCCAATATTTGGCACCACCAAAATCTCGATTGTATTGTGCAGTATCAGGGATATTGGCTCTGTTTTCACTTGGCAAATCAACGCCTAACTTTTTTCCAAAGCCAAATGCATTCATATATTCTTTCCATTTTAAATATCCTTTTTTTGCATTGTGGTATTGTGGGTTATCAATCGCCATTCTAAA
>DOMR01000052.1:0-835 GCA_003509845.1 Chitinophagaceae bacterium
CCTTCAATCAGTTTAACGGATTTAGTGATACGTGGACAAATTATTGTAGTATTATTGGAACCCTACTATAACAATAGTTTAATGCTGATATGCTTAAGTACCATCATTTGGGCCGTTAACTTTTTATTACCTGCCATCATTGGGGCATTTTTATTAATTAATTTCCGCATAAAGCAATAATTTTGCATGATGCTAATGATCAAGTGCGTCATTTTAAATTAAAGCCCCTGTGTACATTTTATTAATATTATTAAGTTCATTATTATCTTTTTTTCCTTCCAAGGAACGGGATGGTTTGTGTAATCAATTCAACAAATCCTATCAGTCAGGTGAAAAAGTGAGATACACGATTTATTATAATGTTATTGGTTTGTATGTGAATGCGGGTAAGGCAGAGTTTAGCATTAAATCATCCACTTGGAATAACGCACCGGCCTATACATTTACACTCAATGGCCGTTCTAATTCAAAATATGATTGGATTTTCAAAGTAAGAGACAAATATGAATCAGTAGTAGATGCCAAAACCTTGTTGCCATATCAATTTACCCGACATATTAATGAAGGCAGCTTTCATAAAAAGCAAGAAGTATTATTTGATCAAAAAAATAACACAGCCACTAGTGAAGCGGGTGTTTTTAATACTGCTGATTGTACATTTGATGTTATTAGTGCCATTTATGCTGCACGAAATATTAATTATGAAAAATGTCAAATCAACGATAAAATCAATTTGAGTTTTTTCATTGACGATAATTTATATCCTTCCTATTTTAAATTCTTAGGTCGTTCTGAAATCACGACACAATACGGTCGCTTTAAAGTAATTAAATTA
>DOMR01000052.1:1044-4986 GCA_003509845.1 Chitinophagaceae bacterium
GGTATGCAATGTGAAACTTGCATTCGATCTAATTCCTTTTTCAGTTTCGTGTAAACTACAACATTCATTGAACGCATCGTGTTCAAAAAACAAAGTGTAATTATTTTTCACAGCTTCATTTAAGAATAGTTCCTTTTCGGCCAGTGTGATTAATGGTTGCATATCATAACCCATCACATAAGGCAGCGGGATGTGTGCCACGCTGGGTAATAAGTCGGCCATAAAAACCAATGCACGGCCACCTATATTTATTTTAGGGATTAACATGCCTTGGGTATGTCCATTGACAACAAAGCAGGTGATATTGGGGCTAAAATGAATTTCTTGTAAGTTACTTCCACTTTTAAATGCAGGGAGACTGATTAATTTTAGTTGGCCGCTCTGTTGCAGGGGTAAAATATTTTCCTTTAAAAAAGATGCTTTTTCGCGCTTATTGGGGTTTAATGCTAATTCCCATTGCGGTTCACTCACCCAATAGGTAGCATTCGGAAAAGTTAATTTAAGGGTATCATTTTCCTTTTGCACAGCACCTCCCACGTGATCAAAATGTAAATGTGTTAACAATACATCCGTGATATCATTGGGACTAAAATTTAATTGATGTAAAGCATTATTTAAAGTAACAGTTTCATGTGGATGATAATGATTTAAAAACTTGGCATCTTGTTTGTCACCCATACCAGTATCAATTAGTATTTTTCTTTCTCCATCAATCACCAACAAGCAACGCAATGCCCAAGTACATAAATTATTATCATCTGCCGGGTTTAGTTTATTCCATATGCCTTTGGGTACAACGCCAAACATAGCACCGCCGTCTAATTTAAACTTGCCTGTGTCAACACTAAATACCTGCATGTCCTTTTAATTTTGAAGTGCGATATAATAAAACAAACCCTATGATAAAAAATATACACAAAGCCAATACAGAGTTTCGTTGTGATCCAGTTATTTCATTGATAAAACCAAAGCTAAACATACCAATTACAATGGCTACTTTTTCAGTGACATCGTAAAAGCTGAAATAACTAGTAGTGTCATGTGTTTCGGGCATCAACTTGGAATAAGTACTTCTGCTCACTGATTGTATACCGCCCATGACAAATCCTACAATAATGGATAAGCCATAAAAAGGAATAAGTCCATTGCGTGGCAGGTAGTAGCCTATAATACAACCGCCAATCCAAATCAATATTGCTACCATAATGGTATTAAAGTTGCCCCATTTGCTTGCCAGCTTCGCCATCAAATGCGCACCAGGAATGGCCACTAATTGAATAATTAATATGGCAATAATCAAGTTAGTGGTAGGTATGTTTAATTCACTCTTACCATATAGCGTTGCAGCTAACATGATTGTTTGAACGCCCATATTGTAAAAGAAAAAAGATAATAAAAATTGTTTTAATAGCGGCTGTGTTTTAAGTTCAATCCATACCTTGTGCAGTTCCTTATAACCTTGTGTAATTAAATTTTTACTGTGCGCTCCTTTGACCCCTTTAGTTTGAGGAAGTCTTGAAATGGCTAACCAACCAAAGCTGACCCACCATACGCCGACCAATAAAAATGAAATCTGAGATGCTTTACCCACTGTGATACCGAAGAGCTCTGGTTTTAATACAAACACAAAACAAATAATTTGTAAAAGTACTGAACCAATATAGCCCATCATAAATCCTTTCGCGCTAATACGATCGCGATCCTCCGGTGCGGCAATTTCAGGTAGGTAGGAATTGTAAAAAACCAAACTACTCCAAAATCCAACGCAAGCAATAATCACTGAAATTAATCCACCCATAATATGGTCGCTGTCAAAAAAGTAAAGTGAGGCGCAAGACAAGCTACCCATGGTGCAAAAAAAGCGGAGAAACTGTTTTTTATTACCTCTGTAATCAGCAATAGAGGATAATATGGGCGACATGATTGCCACAATGACAAAAGCAATGGCTAGTATATAATTATAAAGTGCGGTATTTGAAAACTCATAGTTCCCAATTTTAATTTTATCAATTAAGGTATTTTCATTGCCATCGCCGGTAACTGCTTCATAGTAGGCAGGAAAAATAGTGGAAGTAATTACTAGATTGTAAACACTATTGGCCCAATCGTACATGGCCCATCCGTTTACAACTTTTTTTGAGGCAGTTTGCATACTTGAATTTATTAGTGTTTTAAAAATACTAATAAATACCCAACTCTCCTATAGGCGGGGTTAGCAAAGATAATTCGTGTATAACAATACCAAAATGGTGATACCCAACACAATTCGGTACCAACCAAAGAGGGCAAATCCCATTTTTTGAACAATTTTGATAAAAAACTGAACCGAGACTAAGGCAACGATAAAAGCGACAATAGCGCCAATCAATAATGTAATGAGGTTGTCTGACGAAAACACTTCAGGATTAGTTTTGTATACGTCCAAAGTGCTTTTCGCGGAGGCTGCCATCATGGTTGGCACGGCTAAGAAAAAGGAAAATTCGAGTGCTATTTTTTTGCTTAATTTTTGACTCATTCCGCCAATGATTGTTGCGGCACTACGGCTTAATCCTGGAAAAATAATGGACAACACTTGAAAGCAACCAATGATGAATGATTTTTGATAACTAATTTCACCTGCATCATTATTGGTATTTGTAGGAGTTTCATTCGCTTTAAATAGTTTGTCTATAAATAACAGAATAACCCCGCCAGCAATCATGACAATGGCAATCACCCATAAATTATTTAATGCAGCATCAATGTATTTTTTTAATAAAGCCCCAAAAAGTAAAGCAGGGATCACAGCTACGATCAGTTTTAAATAAAAACTATAATGTTTGAAATCGAAAAATCTTTTATAATAAATAACCACGATGGAGGCAATGGCAGCTAATTGTATTACTATCTCAAATAAGTCAACAAATGGGGAGTCGTCAATACCTAAAAAAGGATTGGCAAACTTCATATGTGCAGTGCTTGAAATGGGTAAAAACTCAGTGATACCTTCAATGATAGCAATGATTATTGCTTGTATTGTATTCATAATGGTGTATTAAAAAACAGATCCCGAGCGCGGGCGTCGGGATCTGTTTAAATTTTATTTTAATTATGCTTTTTTAAATAGGGCATAAATTTCAACCAAAAATCCAATGATCATCACGATTGGTGCTAAGGTAATGCGTCTAAAGCTATACACTTCACCTGCATTAAATACATTCGGGTCAGCGCTTTTTCCACCTGTCATTAGCAGCATTCCTGCTGTAATTAATAAGGCGCCCACCAACATCCAAATATAATTTGACTTGCCAAAAATGTCTAAGGATTTTTTTGTTTCTTTCTGTGTCATACAATTTTGTTTTATGCTATTGTCGTTTCCGCTGGATATACTCTTTTTGGTTGGACTTTATTTCTGAATTATAAATTTAATGAATTCGTTAATATAGATCGTCTAATTTCATTTTTAAATATTTCAATACACTACGGTAAGTGCTAAATACGGATATGCCCACGCCCATAATAATGATGCCGCCAAAGAGTAATAGATCATTCCCAGCCCCTTGGATGGTTCTGATTTGTGGAAATTGACTACCTGCCCATTGTATTAAACCAAATAGTAAAACAATGGAAATAAAGGCACTGGTTAATCCATTGATCAGTGCACGAATCACTAATGGTTTTGAAATAAAGCTTCTTGTCGCACCCACCATTTGCATGGTTTTAATTAAAAAACGATTACTGAACATGGCTAAGCGAATGGTATTGTCGATGCTGATAATTACGATGATGCAAAGTATAATAGACATCACTAAAAAAATCACCCCAATTTTAGTAGCCCTTTCATTTAGGTTGGTCACTAAGCTCTTTGGATATTGAATATCTGCCACTTCTGTTTTGAATGTATTTTCAATAGCTGCGCTAATGCTAGCTAAGCTATCCGGATTCACATAATCGGCTTTGGCA
>DOMR01000137.1:0-4283 GCA_003509845.1 Chitinophagaceae bacterium
GCTTTATCTCTGCTTTGCTCATTGATATAACTTAAATAGGTCGGGGTTTCAGACAATGATCTGAAAATAGATTTCACAATATCGTCTTGGATCCACTGCTGTGGTTTTACTATTTCCATGGCTTTTTTAAAGCTATCTGACTCCATGGTTTGCCAAACAATACTATTTCCCGCCAATTTGGTATTGACTGTTAAATCGGATGCGTTGGGTAAATTTTTGGAAGCCCTTTGACCCGCTTCCACTTCGGCGTATAATGCCACTTGGTGCAATAAATGAACTAAAAAAACAAACAAATTTCTTGTTTTATCAAATTCCTTTTGGAGTAAGCCAGCTGGTGTACCTTGCGTCTCGGTTTCAACCATATACAACACTTGCATTACCTTAATCCTAATATTTCGTCGGTTCATCATATTTATAAGAGCTAAATGGCTGCAAAGCTATCTAAATATTTTATAAAAACTGACATTTTTTACCTTTATCATGTGCCTAAGATGCATTTTTAGGCATAGATTTGCTTCCCCAAGCCCTTAATTATCAATAAACTGAAAATTTGACCTATCCTATATGAAAAAAGGTCATTGGCACGGTTATCGATTATTATTAGGCAATAACATTATTAAACAACCAAAAAACGATTAAATATGGCTAAGACTACGGCTAAAAAATTAAACATTACGCCTTTGCATGACAGAGTCATTGTAATGCCTGCTGCTGCAGAAGAAAAATCAGCTGGTGGAATCATCATCCCTGATACAGCAAAAGAAAAACCACAACGCGGTGTTGTTCTAGCTGCTGGAA
Source organism: Chitinophagaceae bacterium (assembly GCA_003509845.1). Lineage (GTDB taxonomy): Bacteria > Bacteroidota > Bacteroidia > Chitinophagales > Chitinophagaceae > Sediminibacterium. The sequence continues at coordinate 799 of DOMR01000137.1, forward strand.
CTGGTAAAAAAGACGAACCAGTGACTGTTAAAGTTGGTGACAATGTTTTATATGGCAAATATGCTGGAACTGAAATCCAAATTGAAGGTCAAGATTTATTAATTATGCGCGAAAGCGATATTTTGGCGATTGTATAACTTTAAAAATTAACTGTATATGTCTAAAATGATTTTTTTCGACTTAGAAGCGAGAAATAAAATGAAAAAAGGTGTTGACACTTTAGCCAACGCTGTAAAAGTAACCTTAGGGCCAAAAGGTCGTAACGTAGTAATTGAAAAAAAATTCGGTTCTCCTTCAATCACTAAGGATGGTGTATCTGTAGCAAAAGAAATTGATTTAGAAGATCCAATTGAAAATATTGGTGCACAAATGGTGAAAGAAGTAGCTTCTAAAACTGCTGACCAAGCGGGTGATGGTACTACAACTGCAACTGTTTTAGCGCAAGCGATTATAAGTGAAGGTTTAAGAAACGTTACTGCTGGTGCAAATCCAATGGATTTGAAGCGTGGTATTGACAAAGCTGTTGAAAAAGTGGTTGCAAGCTTAAAAGCACAATCACAAACAGTTGGAAACGACACAAAGAAAATTGAGCAAGTAGCCTCTATCTCTGCAAATAATGACAATGAAATTGGAAAATTAATTGCAATGGCAATGTCAAAAGTGGGTAAAGAAGGTGTGATCACTGTTGAAGAAGCAAAAGGCACTGATACCACAGTTGATGTTGTAGAAGGTATGCAATTCGATCGTGGATATGTTTCTCCATACTTCGTTACCAATAGCGAAAAGATGGAAGCTGAAATGCAAAATCCATACATCTTAATTTATGATAAGAAAATTTCAGCAATGAAAGACATCTTGCATATTTTAGAGAAAGTAGCACAAACAAATCGTCCATTAGTAATCATTGCAGAAGATTTAGAAGGTGAAGCAATGGCAACATTGGTGGTTAACAAATTAAGAGGTACCATTAAAGTAGCTGCTGTTAAAGCACCTGGTTTTGGTGACCGCAGAAAAGAAATGTTAACTGATATTGCGATCCTAACTGCTGGAACAGTAATTAGTGAAGAGCAAGGATTTAAATTAGATAATGCTGACTTGACTTATTTAGGTCAAGCTACTTCTATCACTATCGACAAAGACAATACTGTTATTGTTGGTGGTAAAGGTAAAAAAGCAGATATCACTGCACGTGTAAATCAAATCAAATCTCAAATTGAAAATACAACTTCAGACTACGATCGCGAAAAGTTACAAGAGCGTTTAGCGAAATTAAGTGGTGGTGTTGCTGTATTATATGTGGGTGCTGCTACAGAAACAGAAATGAAAGAAAAGAAAGATCGTGTTGACGATGCTTTACACGCAACCCGCGCTGCAGTTGAAGAAGGTATTGTACCTGGTGGCGGTGTTGCATATATTCGTGCTGTTGCTAGCTTAGACAAATTAAAAGGCGCTAATGATGATGAAACAACGGGTATTCAAATTGTTCGTCGTGCAATTGAAGAACCACTTCGTCAAATTGTTAAAAATAGTGGTATCGAAGGATCTATTGTTGTACAAAGAATCAAAGAAGGTAAAGACGACTTTGGTTTCAATGCAAGAACTGAAGTTTTTGAAAATTTATTCAAAGCTGGTGTTATCGATCCAACTAAAGTAACAAGAGTTGCTTTAGAAAATGCAGCATCAATTGCATCTATGTTGTTAACAACAGAATGTGTAATTGCTGACAAACCTGCACCTGCTGCAGCGCCTGCTGGCGGTCATAGTCATCCTGATATGGGTGGCATGGGCGGATATTAATACTTTACAACTTAAGTATATAAAAAAAGCTTCCTCGATTTATCGGGGAAGCTTTTTTATTACCAACAACTTTCAGTTAAAGAATTATTGTAATTATAATCGGTCCTATTTTTTAGCTTGTGAAAAGTAAACTTGAAATCCTTTTACTAAAAACAATTGTGCTAATCCATAAGTAACCATCACCAACAAGCCTATATTTTTAATTGGACTATTGATTGCCCAATTAAATTTATTCAATGCTAAAATTGCATCTGAAGCTAAAAAAAACAACATCCCAGGAATCCAAAAAGTATTCGCAATCATTTTAACAGCTTGATGTTTTGATATATGGATGGCCATTAATGTAGCCGAACTTATTAGTACCATGTAGGCTAATATTGGATAAATTAAATTTCCTTTGGTTCCATCTTTTAATTGGAAATAAATAAACACACAAAACAACAATAATAATAATGTAGAAACATAAAGTTTAGTTGACCTAGGTTCTGCCGGTCCATAAATTTTACTAAAAAATAAAATATTAAAAATATGCGTGGTCATAAATGCAACCATCCCAGGAATAAATAATGATTTATTAATTAAAAACACATCTCCCAAAAAGGAGCCAAATAATCCCAACAGCACTAAATTTTTACCAGGTAATCCTGATACATTTGGATGCATTGCCAAATACAACATCAAGGAAGGCAATAACATTGCTTTACTGATTGCTTCTATTGTTTTATACTCGGCTCCTAAATATTGGGCAGTAAAATGTACCAATAAAATGAATATACTAATGACGATTCCCCTTTTTTGAATGAATGATTTCATGTGCATGTTTGAATTGATAAAGATTCGATTGTAAATTAAAAGTAAGCAATGCCCACCTAATTTAAGAATCAATGCATAAATTTGCAGTAAGATGAGTCCAGAAGAAGAACAATTTTACCTACAATGGGAAAAAGATCGAATTGTACCCCATTTTAAACGAAAACCCTTTTTAAGGGGTTTGAGTATAAGCTTGTCACTTGGTCTACTCATTTTAATCATTTCTGAAACTGGTTGGTATGAACGTGCAACCATGGTGGGAAATATGCAGGGCAATGAAATTTGGATTGTAATTGCTATCATTGCCTTTTCCATTGGTTTTGCTTGGATCTACCAACAATTTACCTTTGAAATGAACGAACAACGCTATAAAGAATTGAAATATTTAAAAAACAAAAAATGAGCATTTTGACACAAAAAACAACAAAAATCATCGGATTTTCATCAATTTTGGCAATTTTTGCCCTAATTTTCGTCATTTCTTTAAATTCATCATGTGCGAAATCGAACGCTTGTGATTTGAAGGCTAGTTATACGAACGACGCCAATGCAGCACAAAATACCGCGATGGTTGCCTTTTGTACAACCAATAACATTACTTATTCAACACATCCAAGTGGGATTTTATACCAAATTATTACCCCAGGTGCGGCAAGTAAGCCTAACCTATGTGAAACAATATCAATGACTTATACAGGAACCTTATTAAACGGAACCAAGTTTGATGCCGGTACTATCTCCTACCCATTGAGTCAATTAATCGTAGGATGGCAAATAGCTGTACCCTTGATTGGCAAGGGAGGTCGCATCAAAGTGGTGCTTCCCTCTTCTTTGGGTTATGGCGCGCAAACTACGGGTCCAATTCCAGCGAATTCACC
>DOMR01000137.1:4364-4842 GCA_003509845.1 Chitinophagaceae bacterium
TTTCCATTATATTTGCCGACTAAAAATCAGTTAACCAAACTATTATGCAACTCAAAGGATTAGTGCGCTTTTTTACATTTGCGCTTATTTTAATTTGTCTTTATCAATTGTCATTCACCTGGTTCGTTCGTAACCATGAAAAATCAATGGAAGCTAAGGCAGCAGCTTGGGTAAAAAAATTACCAACTGCACAATCTGTATATCCAAATGATAAAGAACAACAGTTTTTATACAACGATAGTGTAAGTGATATTCAAAAAGCATATTATAAGCGTTTATTGGATAGTACAAAAGAGACCAAATTAGCTTTTGGCTTGACAACTTATGCATCAGCTAAGGAAAAAGAATTAATGCTAGGCCTTGATTTACAAGGTGGTATGAGCGTGACCATGGAAGTGGGCTTAGATGGTTTGATTAAATCATTAGCCAATTACACGAAGGATGCTTCATTTAATACCGCATTAAATAATGCAGTAGC
>DOMR01000137.1:4943-7547 GCA_003509845.1 Chitinophagaceae bacterium
CCTTTATTTGCAACACGCAGTAATGGAAAATTAAAATTTGACGCTTCTGATGACGCAACTGCCACCTATTTAAAAGAACAAGCAACACAAGCCTTCGATAATACTTATCGTATTTTAAGAACACGTATCGACCGTTTTGGTTTAGCTTCTCCTAATATTAATCCAGATCCTAACAAAGGTATTATCAGTATTGAATTAGCAGGTGTGAATGATAAAGAGCGTGTACGTTCTTATTTACAATCAACTGCAAATCTTCAATTTTTTGAAGTATACACTTTTGAAAATAAAGATTTCCAGGCGGGTATCCTAGCTGCGGATAAAGCCATTGAAGCAAGCTTAAATGGAATTACAGACACTACTGCAAAAGCAGATACAACAAAAGCTTTAGCAAATAAGAATCCATTATTAAGAACTGTTCAGTTTACACAACCCTTCCAAGGAAAAAATGGTCAATTTACTTTCCCTGCTGAAATTGGTTATACATTGAAAAAAGATACTGCTATTTTAAATGCTTATTTAGCTATGCCAGAAGTAAGATCAAAATTCCCTGCGAATTTGGTTTTCATGTATGGTAAAGTAGAATCAGAAGATCCTAAAACAAAAGATGTTCTTCCTTTATACGCAATTAAAACATTAGACAACGGTACCGCTGAATTAGAAGGTGATCATGTTGCGAATGCTGCACAAGATTTTGATGAAAGAGGAAAGGTGGCGATTAAAATGAATATGGATAAAATAGGTACAAGTATTTGGGGCAAAATGACCACAAGAAATATTGGTAAACCTATTGCCATTGTTTTAGATAATATCGTTTACTCTGCACCTAATGTGAATGATGCAATTACTACAGGTAACTCACAAATTTCTGGCAACTACTCATTAAAAACCGCACAGGATTTAGCACAAATTTTAGAGAGTGGTAAATTACCTGCACCCGCAAAAATTGTACAAGAACAACAAGTAGGTCCTACATTAGGTAAGGCTTCTATACAAGGTGGTGCGATGTCATTTGGAATTGCATTCCTTGTCATCTTTGCATTAATGTTATTATACTTTAACACTGGTGGATGGGTTGCAAATATTGCATTGATCTTAAACTTACTTTTCACAATAGGAATTTTAAGTGCGCTTGGATTTACTTTAACAGCACCAGGTATTGCCGGTTTGGTATTAACCATTGGTATGGCGGTAGATACAAACGTAATTATCTTCGAAAGAATTAAAGAGGAATTAACCAAAGGAAAAAGTTACCAATTAGCAGTAACAGATGGTTATAAGCGTTCTATGTCTCCTGTATTGGATGCACACGTTACTACCCTATTAACTGCTTGTATTTTAGCTTACTTTGGATTAGGTCCAGTATTAGGATTCGCTACTACACAAATCATCGGTATTTTATTATCCTTATTCTGTGGAATTTTAGTATCTCGTTTAATTACTGATATCTATACAAGCAAAAACAGACACTTCGAATATTTCACTGCAATTTCTCGTAATATATTCAAACATGCTTCTTTCAAATTCATCGAATTCAGAAAGTATGCATACATGTTATCAGCAGTTGTATTGGTAATGGGTGTGGCAAGTTTCTATAATGGATTTGATGAAGGTGTTGAATTTGCGGGCGGACGTAGTTACACTGTTAAATTTAAAAATGCAGTAAACACAGAAGAAGTTAGAGATGCTTTAAAAGTAGTATTTGGCGAAGCACCGATCATTAAAACTGTAGATACTAAAAACCAAATCAACATTACTACTTCCTATAAAATTCAAGAGCAAGGAAATAATATTGATCAGGAAGTAGAAGCCTTGTTATACAAAGGTTTAGCAAAACAATTACCAGCGAATACTTCTTTCAAAGAATTTGAAACCGATTACAAACAAAGTTCTCAAACAGTATTACCTACTATTTCTGATGACTTAAAAGCCGGCGCTACCAAAGCAACAATTTTCGCTTTAATTGCAATTTGTTTGTACATATTTATTCGTTTCCGTGATTGGAGATATTCTTTAGGAACAATCTTCTCCTTGTTACATGATATATTTGTTACCTTAATTGTATTTAGTTTCTTAAGAAAAGTAGTTCCATTCCCATTAGAAATTGACCAGCATTTTATTGCTGCAATTTTAACGGTGATTGGTTTCTCTATGAACGATACAGTGATTGTATACGATCGTATTAGAGAGGACAGCCAATTAATGAAAGGATCAGACAATGCAACAATCATTAATAAAGCAATTAACCAAACATTGAGTCGTACGATTATGACTTCATTAACGGTGTTCTTAACCATCTTAATTTTATTCATCTTTGGTGGTGAAGTAACAAGAGGTTTTGCATTCGCAATGTTAATTGGAGTTATCACTGGGACTTACTCTTCTATTTTTGTAGCTGCGCCAGTATTGGTAGATTTTGCAAAAAATCGACCATTAGGAAAGGCAGAAGATAAAAAGAAATAATCAAGACAACTTTGATATAAATAAAAAGCCCCGATAAATCGAGGCTTTTTTTATGCTGTAAGCTTTAATGCTGTCTGTATTTATTCAAAACGGCTTTCATGCTGTCTGAAATTTGTTTGATTTTTTGAATACAATACTCATCCG
>DOMR01000041.1:0-2366 GCA_003509845.1 Chitinophagaceae bacterium
ACTTTGAATTGGCTCCAAATTATTTTCATACCTTTCGCTAAGGTTATTAAGGTGGTTCCGGCTTATAGCTAAATTCCAAAAGCCTTTGTTCACTAATTTTTTTAATGAGGCACCTACAGTATAGCTCCATTGATTAATGGAAGGGCCAGCTTTTAACGCATAAATTTTTTCAGGTGTGGCGTTTTTTGGTGCAGCAAATTTGAAATCGTCAATAGCACCTACACCTAAAAATGTCAAAGTGGTTTTTGGGTCAATCACATGCGTGACTTTATATTGAAAATCCCAAAAGTTAGGTCGAATTGGTAAGTCAATCACTTCGAACAAGAATTGTAAATAACTTCTTCTCACGGAAGCTAAAAAAGTTGTTTTGCCTGATTTGGATAAGGGGCCATCTAAAGTAGTCGCAAATTCAGTAGCACCTAATCTCACATTTCCTTGTAATTTATCAGCATTGCCTCTTTTTTGTTTGAATTCAAAAACAGAAGATAAAGCATTGTCAAATTTGGCATCAAATGCCGATGAGGAAAGTTTGACTTCATCTATAAATGATACATTCAAAATTCCTTGTGGGCCACCTGCACTTCCTTGGGTGCTAAAGTGATTGATTACTGGAATTTCAATGCCGTCTAGGTAAAACACGTTTTCATTGGGTGCGCCACCTCTTACAATGATATCATTTCTAAATCCGGCACCGGTACTTGCCGAACCAGTAACGCCAGGTAATGCCTGCACAACTTTGGAAATGTCAAAATTGCCTCCTGGATTTGATTTAATTTCTTCAGCAGTTAATTTTTGAACACTTAAAGGTGTTTCAAGGGTAGCAGTTCGAACTGTTTTTCGGGTAGTGCTTACTTGTACTTCTTTTAAAATATTATCTGCAGGGAGTAATTCAATGGTATTGTTGGTTTCATTTCCTACAGTGATAACCACATTGAATAAACTATAGGGTAAAGTACCTAATGATGTAAAACTTACTTGGTACTGACCAGTGGGGATGCTTTTAAATTGGTATTTACCCAATGAATCAGTTACCGTCCCAAAATTGGTGTTGATTAGTTTTACATTGACCCCGGCAATAGGTTTTTGGGTATTTTTATCTAGGACCCATCCTGATAGCTTTCCAGTAGTTTGGGCTTGTGCAAAAATTGCTAAAAAAGTGGGCAAAATGAAGAGTAATCTGAATTTCATATTAAAAATAATGTGGATGCAAATTTATAACAATTATTTTGCCAAAATGTTGATGTATCTTAGAAATTCAAATAATATAATATGAAGCAACTTTTTACTATTTTTTCATTATTTATTTCAATTTTTTCGTTTTCCCAAAAAATAGCGTTGGATCATACGGTATATGATCAATGGGAATCCATCCGTGAAACTATTTGGCAACCCCAAGGTCAGTTTATTTGTTATACTATTAACCCTCAGGAAGGGGATGCTGTATTGATTATAAAAAATATTGCCTCAAAAATAGATATCAGCATTCCAAGAGGAACACAGCCTGTTTTTACGGAAGATGGGAATTATTTAATTGCAAAAATTAAACCTAGTTTCAATGAAACCAGGAAAGCAAAAATTGATAAAAAAAAGGCAGATGAAATGCCCAAAGATAGTTTGGTGATTGTAACAATAGCGAATGGGAATATTACCAAAATACCATCGGTAAAAAGTTTTCAAGTGCCTGAATTTGGTAATGGTTTAATTGCTTATCAAAAGGATTCAAAAGGAGACTTTAACAAGGAGGGTGCGCCACTTTATTTTAGAGATTTGAATTCAGGTCAAGAAAGGGTGTTTAATAATATTTCCCAGTATTTAATTCATCCTAAAGGGGAAGGCGTGATGATGTATCAAGTTAGAACCAAACTAAAGGAAGCAAAAATATTTTTGTGTTCTATTGCTGATACAAACACAATTACTTTAAATAGCCATTTTTATACAGCAACCAATTTTACTTGGGATGAACAAGGTAAGCAATTAGCCTATTTAGTTGAGCAAGATAGTTCTGATAAAGCATTACAAAAAAACTATACGCTTGCATATTATAACCACGAATTGGATTCAGCACATTTTGTCATTAACCGAAACCATGATCAAATTCCGAAGCAATACATAATAGGCGGAGATCGTAAAATCACATTTAGCAAATCTGGTTCTGTAATTTCCTTAGGTGTTCAGCCCATACTTCCTGTCAAAGACACTTCCTTACCTGAATTCGATCGCGTAAGTGTTGATATATGGCATTATGCAGATCCTACTTTACAAACAGTGCAATTAAAGAATTTAGATGCGACACTTAAAAGCACTGAAGCCCTTTTATATCGTCCAGCAGACAATGCGGTTACTTATCTTGGGAAAATTAAAGACCG
>DOMR01000041.1:2454-5808 GCA_003509845.1 Chitinophagaceae bacterium
ATAGCGGCTCAATGGCAAGGATTTTCGCAAAGGGACTTATATATCATAGATAATAATACAGGGAAAAACAAGCTGATTCAAAAAAATGTTAAAGTAAGTCAGTTGTCACCTTCCTATGATGGTCAAAGTTTGGTTTATTATGTGGAGGATCAAAAAAAATATAAATCTTATAATGCTGTCTCAGGTGTTTCGAAAAATATTTTAACAGATATTCCGTCGTCCTTATATGATGAAGAAAATGATATGCCTGATGATCCAAATGCTTATGGTATTGCAAAGTGGATGCAGGACAATAAGCATTTTTTAGTGTACGATAGATATGATATTTGGCTTGCAGATGCAGCGGGTAATTCGCCTTCCATTAAATTGACAAATGGTCGTCAAAATAAAATAACATATCGATTTGTTGAAACAGATTATGATCGTCAGTATTTAAATAGTAACGCATTTGTTTTATTGAGAACATTTAACGAGGTGGACAAATCAGAAGGCTTGGTTTCCTTGTCATTAGGCACCAAAAAGTTATTTACAATGAATCAACTGCCAATGCATTTAACAACCATCGTAGCAGCAAAAAAATCGAATGATTTATTGGTGATGCAAGAAGATGAAAAACAATCGCCCAATTTGTATCATTATAGTTTTGATACCTTGAAGCAAAACCCGATAGCGCTTACACAAATCAACCCGCAACAAAGTAATTATAATTGGATGACTACGCAATTGGTGAAATGGAAGTCCTATACAGGCAAAACTGCCGAAGGTATTTTGTATTTACCAGAGAACTTTGATGCAAAAAAGAAGTATCCAATGATTGTTTATTTTTATGAGCGTAACAATCAAACCTTACATAATTATTTACCACCAACACCAACAGGTTCTCGTTTAAATATTCCATTTTTCGCAAGCAGGGGGTATGTCGTTTTTGTACCAGACATTTGGTATACCAAAGGCTATCCTGGTCAAGGTGCATATGATTATATTTTAAGTGGCGCAAAAGCCATGGTGCAAAAAGGATTTGTGGATAGTACTAAAATTGGTTTACAAGGACAAAGTTGGGGCGGCTATCAAATTGCCTATTTAATTACAAAGACGAACTTTTTTGCTGCTGCTTGGGCCGGTGCACCCGTAGTTAATATGACCAGTGCTTATGGTGGAATACGTTGGGGATCTGGTTTAAATAGACAATTCCAATATGAAAAAACACAGAGTAGAATAGGGGCAAGTTTATGGGAGCGCCCTGATTTATATATTAAAAACTCTCCCTTATTTGAACTACCCAAAGTTACCACACCATTGGTGATTATGAGTAATGATGCAGATGATGCTGTGCCTTGGTATCAAGGAATTGAAATGTTTACTGCAATGCGAAGACTAGATAAAAAAGTATGGCTTTTGGTGTACAATAATGAAGCACATAATTTGGTTGAAAGAAAAAATAAGAAGGATATTCAAATTAGAGAACAGCAGTTTTTTGATTCCTTCTTAAAAGGAGCACCGATGCCTACATGGTTGAATACTGGAGTGCCTGCAATGATGAAAGGTCGAACGCTAGGACTAAATTAAAGTACGGTTATAGATATTGGAACCATTGACGATTGGGATCCCAAGCTTCAAATGCTTTAGCTACGGCGGCTAAAAATTGTGAACCAATGGCGCCATCCACAATGCGATGATCGTAGCTCATGGATAAATACATCATGTGCCTAACTAAAATAGCATCACCGGAAGGGGTCTCAATAACAACGGGACGCTTTTTGATTGCACCTAAAGCAAGTATGGCTACTTGTGGTTGATTAATTATTGGTGTTCCCATGATGCTACCAAATGTGCCTACATTGGTCACCGTAAAAGTGCCATCCTGTGTATCAGCGGGCTTAAGTTGATTCAACCTTGCATTATTAGCTAAGTTGCTTACTGCCTTGCTTAATCCTACAATACTTAATTGATTGGCACCTTTAATTACAGGTACAATTAAATTACCTGAAGGTAGGGCAGTCGCCATACCAATATTGATGTCTTTCTTTAATATAATTTGATCCCCTTGTAAACTGCTATTAATGATAGGGTATTTTTCCATCACACTCGCTATGCATTCTATAAACATGGGGGTAAAAGTTAATTTAACACCCTCTCTTTTTTCAAATAGTTGTTTTACTTTTTCCCTCCAAACCACCATATTGGTAACATCAGCTTCCACAAAGGATGTGACATGAGCGCTAGTTTGAACACTATCAATCATATGCTTTGCAATTACCTTGCGCATACGATCCATTTCAATAATTTCAGTATTGCCAGTTATGATTACATCCTCAGGTTGCGCTAGTTTGCCAGTTACCGCAGTTGTGTGTAAATGATCATCCTGTAGGATGTTTTCAAGATTAACACCTGTGGCATGTTTATGCTCAGTAACAATATTATTTGAATCAGTTAATGATTGGTTTCCAATATTTTGACTATTGTTATTTGAAGTTTTTTTATCGGCAATATAATTTAAGATATCCTTTTTTGACACACGTCCTTGATTGCCAGTTCCTTTAATTTGCTGTAATTCCTGCATAGGGATTCCCTCATTTTGTGCAATATTCATAACCAATGGGGAATAAAATTTTCCATCATTAATACTTTGGGTATCGGTTATTATTGATGTTGGCGCAGGTATAAATGGAACTTCAAGCGGAGAGACTTTAGTGTTGGTAGCTTTGTCATCTTGTGCTACTTTTTCAGTGGTAGTTTTTTCAATAACCGGAGATGGTGCTGGAGTAGCGACTTCGATATTTATATTTGATACATTTTTATCATCGCTTTCAATGCGCGCTATAACCGTTCCAATAGGAACTACTGAATTTGGCTCGAATAAAATTTCTATAACTTTCCCGGCTACCGTTGAAGGTATTTCGCTATCTACTTTATCAGTAGCAATATCTAATAAAGTTTCGTCCAATTGGATAGTATCACCAACGCTTTTGTGCCATTTTAAAATGGTCGCTTCCATGATACTTTCACCCAGCTTAGGCAAAACCAAATCAACTATTGGCATAAGGGTAAATTTTAGTAAAAATAAGACTAAATTTTATTGATTATTAATAACCTAAGTAAATTTATAGCTTGGGTTGCTGTTATTTCAATATTCCTTTGTCTGTCAAATCTTAAGTAAAACACCTTTGAAAACACCCTTTCTTTATCAGCAACACCAATCCAGACCATACCCAGAGGTTTTTCGTCTGTTTTCCCTGTTGGCCCCATAATGCCACTTACCGAAACTGCGTAATCTGTATTCATTTTTTCCCGAACGGCTTTTGCCATTTGTTCAACCGCTTCTTTACTTACAGCACCTACGGTTTGTAAAATGTG